>DAISJE010000061.1:0-13452 GCA_036821665.1 Bryobacteraceae bacterium
TGCCACTTGAGGGCTTCCTCGAGCGCTTCGAGGAAAAAGTACTCGCCCCACATCACCGATTCGCCAACTCCCAATCCTTTGTGAATGTGGTAAACGCCGCCTTGTAATACGCCTTCCCATTCGGGATCGGCATTGGCCAGATACTTCGTGCACAGGCTACGCAGGATGTGAATTGCAGTGGACCAGTAAAAATGGCCCTTCATCGGATCGGAAATATGCCTACAAAGCCGTAACAAGCCGGCGGCCGCAATTGCGCCGGCAGATGTATCGACCAGCAATCTGTTTTCCGGCGGAGCATTGTAATCCCATGGCGGGACACCATCCGGCGGTGTGTGAGTGATGTAGTAGTCAGTGCAGGCTTCGGCGGTATGCAGAAAACGCGGATCGCGGCTGTATTCATATGCCGTCGTGAAGCCGTACAAGGCCCATGCCAGCCCGCGCGACCAGCAGGAATCCCCGCGAAAACCCTGTTGCGTAGTCTGGCGCAGGAACTCTCCCGTTTGCAAATCGAAGATGCCTTCGTGGGCGGTAGAACCATCACCCCGGACCAGGCAGCGGCGCGTTGTGATGCAATGCCGCACCGCAATATCGCGAAGTGCTCTGTCGCTTGTTTCGCGGGCGGCATAAAACACGATACCCACGTTCATCATGATGTCGATGAAAATGGAATCTTCCGCAACAAACGACCGGAGAAATTGTCCCGGTTCGTTGAAGCGTTCGGCCATTGTCCGGCCCGCCTGAATCACAACGTCGCGGAGCGCGGAGTCCCGGGTAATTTGGTACCAGCGATAGTAAGTCGAAAAAAAGATAAAGCCCAGATCATGAACATCGCTGTCGTTCTTGCGAGATTCGAGTGGCCGGCTATAACGGATAGCCTGTTCGAACCAGAATCTCGAATCCGGCTTGTCGGGACCGAGATGTTTGTAAAAGAGCCACATCATTCCGGGAAGAAAGCCGTCGCACCAATGGGTCCAGGCCGGGCCTTCATGGTGCCATTTCCCGCCGGATGTGTACATGGGATAGAAATCCGGGTGCTGGTCGATCAGCCGTTTGACCTGGCTTTGCGCAAAGCCAATCGCGTTCTCGAAAAGCTGCCGGTCGGACTCGTAGATGAATTGGATCACGAAAATACCCGCGACCACAATTATAAAGAGCTATGCGGGTTGCTCTGCTAACATGCAGGTGGATGAGCCGCGATTTTCAGCGCGGCGAAGGTTTTAAAGCATGATGAGCCCGCGATTTTCGGCGAGGCGAAGATTTTAAAGGGGTGCATGGCAGCAAAAGTCACCATTGTGAACAACGGTCCCATACGAATCGAAGGGGAATTTACCATTCAGGACGCGGATGGCAACGTATACGGTCTGAGCGGAAGGAGTCTCATTTCGCTGTGCCGCTGCGGTCTCGCCGAAAATAAGCCATTCTGCGATGGTTCGCACCGCCGAAATGGGTTTAGCTCCGAGTGCAAAGCGCGCGATCTGCCAGCGCCGGTGCCGAAGCTGTAATCTCTCACGAGCCAGATCTCGGCAGGAGTGCCGAGACGAGGCGGAGGAGCCGGGCGGAGCGCCCGGCGCAGACCAGGGGGCTGCCCCACTGAGAACAGCCAAACAGAAATGTCCAAACTCCACTTCAGACGGATCAAACTGGCCGCTTTGCAAGAAAGCGCGAGCGCTGATCTTTTGGAATCTCTTCGGCAAGCAACTCGTATAGCTGCTTGCGTGACGTACACCGTTTCGCCGCCCGGCTCACCAGAAGCCTCGCCAATGGACCTACATAAGCGCTGAGTTCTTGTTCGATGCGCTCCAGTTCCGCCCGATCGAAACTTTGCATGCCACTTTTCTCCGGAGACTGGTGGGAGCGGCTGGCACTGCCGGCTTCGATGGGCGTGTTAGTAAGAGCCTGGCTATAAAGGTGTACTTTGTCGTCGAGATCCGTCGAAAACAAACCGCGCTCGAAAGATCCCGGCGCATCCCGCTCTATTTGCTGAACGACGGCGGCAGCGGCGGCCCGCTGCTTTTCTGCCGCTTCTTGGGCCGCCGGAGAAGCAGGATGCAGTACGGCGTCGAGAGCAACGTTCAGATATTTCTCCCGGAGCCGCTGCATCGCCTCATCGAAATACTCTGCCGGAACCGCTAGCGCATTGTAGCGGCTCAGTGCGGCCAAAGCGCCCGAGAGCTGACCAGCAATTTGAGGTGTGTGGAAATCAAAACCTTCAAGCGCGATTGGAACGACATTGCGCTGAATTGATAAAGCTGTTTCAATTTCACGGCGCAGCCAGTCGTTTGGGTCCCGGCATCGCTCGAGGGCGGACGGCGTCAGAAGCACGATGAAATGTGCCCGCGCTTCGATGTTCGCGAGGATCACGCGCTCGAAATCACCGCTCGCAATTCCCTTGAAATCGAAGAACACATCATAGCCGTGCTGCGTCAGATCCTGAAAGACAGCAAGAGCCCACGCGATATTGGCGCGGCGATAGCTCAGAAAGACGGTCTTTTCGATCTTGCCCATACTAGCCGTCCAGAACCCGTATATCGCGGAGGTTCCGGTAATCCTCCGCATAGTCGAGACCATAGCCGACTACGAACTCATCCGGAATGCGAAAACCTACGTATTTCACCTGAACGGACTGGATGCGCCGCTCCGGCTTGTCAAGTAAGGTGACGATTTCGAGTGACCGCGGCTTGCGTTGTTCGAGGAGGCGTGTGAGATAACTGAGGGTTACACCGCTATCAATGATGTCTTCCACGATGAGCACGTGGTGCCCCTCAATGTTGACATCCAGATCGCGCGTGACCTTCACCTGGCCGGAACTGGTTTTGCCGCTTCCGTAGCTTGCAATCGCCATAAATTCGATTCGGACTGAGGGCCGTTTTAAAGCGCGGGCAAGGTCGGCAACGAATATAAACGCGCCCTTCAATATAGAAATGAGGTAAAGCGGTCCGTCGGGATAGTCTGCTTCGATCTGCGCGGCCAGTTCGAGGATCCGTTCCTGGATCTGTTCGGCTGAAATGAGCACCCGGTCCGAGGTGCTTTGCGACACTGGGATCGTCACCGGGTTACCAGGCATGGCTCGTCCTCCGACATTTTCATAACCACCAAGGTCATATCGTCGTGCTGGGGCGCGCCGGACACGAACCGGTCGGCTTCCGCCATTAAGCTTGGAATCATTTCGGCGGCGCTCCGATCGGCATTGGCGGCCACCGCCGGAATAAGACGCTCTTCGCCCCACTCTTCATCCTGGCGGTTCATGGCTTCGCTGATCCCATCGGTGAAGCCGACGAAAATATCTCCGGGTTCCATCGCCAGCGAGCCTTCCTGATAGGGCGCGTTGGGGAACAACCCGATGACCGGGCCGCCGGCTTCGAGCCGGATAATATGCGTGGTCCCATTCTTTACGCGCCGCAAGACGATGGGAGGATTGTGGCCCGCATTGACATAACGAAACAGGCGCGCATCGCGTCGATATTGTCCATAAAAAAAAGTCGCGTAGCGGTTCGATGGCGTGGCATCGTACACAAGCTGATTTACATTAGTCATCAGCCGGGCGAGATCCCCTTGTCCCATGAGAGCCTGGCCGCGGAGCGAAGCCTGCAGCGAAGCCATCAACAAAGCGGCCGCAATACCTTTGCCGGACACGTCGCCGATGGCTACTCCCAAATCGCCGTTCTGCAGCGGCAGGAAATCATAATAATCGCCTCCGACGCCGAGCGCCGGGCGGCATGCGCCGGAGTAATCGATACCCGCGATTGCGGGAAGGCGCTGCGGAAAAAGCCGCTCCTGGACTTCGCGGGCGATCTCCATTTCGCGCGTCATTTTTTCGCGTTGCGCAATTTCAGTTGCTACTGCTTTCGTGAGCCGGCTGTTTTCGATAGCCAGACCCGTATGCAGCGCGACAGACCGGAGCAAGCGTACATCGGTGCGCGAATAGGGCTCCTCAGACAGCTTCGGACCCAGGCTGAGGATGCCGAGCAGTTTCTGCTTCGTGCCCACAGGCAGCAGTAACTGCGTACTCATCGCCTTCAACGTTACAACTTCCGTTTCGGATGCGGTGTGAATCCAATTGTCCTGACGGTCGAAATAGATCTGCGGCGGCTCAGGCGTATCTTTAACAACTTCAACCACCTTGCATTCACTTGGCAGCGCGAGTGCCGGCGAGCATTCAAACCCGAGGCAATACACAGGTCTGAACTCCCGGTCCTCGTGCATCAAAGCGGCAAAATTAGGGACATGCAGCGATTCGGAGATCCGGCGGGCGACCGTCTCGATCATGCGTTCTTCGTCTACCATCGAGCGCACGGAGTCGCTTAGTTCTTCCAGAATCTGCTCAGCATTGTAGGCTTCCCGGAAAAACCGCCGGTCAACCCATAGCAGCACGCGCTTTCGGCTCTTCCGGACCAGAACAATGACGCCAAATATTGCCAGACCGCAAATTACATATTTCGCCGTCATGTGCAGCTTCGAGCCGAAAACGACAAGGTTGACGCCCGCAATTATCAGGCCGCCGCCGATGCCGATCAAGGCTCGAACGCCGCCGCGCGCAAGCGCATAGCGCATGCCCTGCCGGATCACCATGCGAAGGCCCATTGCGCGTTCTGTCACCACGACATAGGCGAGAATGCCGGGGAATATGCAGAAGACCAGGACAACAACAATCACGGCCATGCCTTCGGTATGGCTAAACGGATTCTGCTTCACGACGGTGTTGTAAAGGATCAGGCAGCCGACCGGAATGAGACTTACGGACGAACCTACGAGAAGGAGTCGTAACCGCCGTTTCGCGTCGCGATTCGTTGTGGTGCCCAGTTTGAATCCCAGGGCCGCGCAAAAGAACGTAACGGAAAGCCCGAAGATTAATGTCACGTTTAGTACGGGTACATCAATGGCCCGTTCCAAACCTCGAAATGCTTTGTAATTCCAATAATCACCGAATCCGTTCGCGACAACCAGACTCATCCACACGGCATAGGGCGCAAGGAATGTGTACTTGATCCACGGCCGCCTGACATCCCAGTGAAATCTTTCCGGAAAATAGAGCGAGAACAAAATCAGCCAAAAGCCCCAGCCGAGCACGGTTGCAAAATGGTACAGAAAGGCGAGAGCCCAAAGTGAGTGCGGGAAATCGTATGGTCCCACCGAAGTAATCATCTGAGAAGTCGCCAGCATCAAGCCAAAGAAAAAGAGAGCCCGTAAATCGTGCGGACGTATGGCCGCCGCGTAGATCCCAACGACGGCGCACAACAGCATTGCCAGAGAGAGCACAATGGCTAGCGCCCAGTCCTCAACCGTCGACGGTTTGCTCTCATGAGCGACGAGTGGAACACGGACGGTTCGAACTGCCGTTTCGCCCTCCGGCACCACGGTCAACGCGATCAAGTCGCCGGGATGACCGTTCTTCACTGCCTCATGCAGGTCCCGGTCGCCGGTCAGTTGAATTCCGTTGATGCTTATTATGCGATCCCCGGAGCGCAGGCCGGCTTTCTCCGCGTCCTTGCTGACAGCATCCACGCTTTCGTTGTGAGTAGTAAATGGGAGAATGCCGACATGTGTGCCAACGGCTTCTATCCGGATCACCTCGACGGTGTAGGTGACCTGATAGAAGAGCGCGATCGCAAAGAGTGGTATGAGAAGCAGATAGTTCCGATGGGCGTGCGACAGCAGTTTTTTCATGCCTCGTTGAAGAATCCAATTATGTCAAGATTGACGCTAACCACGGGCGTGACGGCTGTAGTACGCTAGGCGCAGGAGCACCTTTAGACGAGTCTGCCGCGCCGTTCTACACACACTCAACCGACCGCCGTACAAGGGCTGCCAAATTGGCTAGTAGCCGCGAGGCGGGCGGAATCGAAGAAAGCCTTTGAGCTACGTATTCTCGATCTTCGCGAGATTACATCCTTCACGGATTACTTCGTAATCTGCTCCGTTTCGAACCCGCGGCAGGGGCATGCCGTCTGCGATGAGATTCAAAAAGGCCTTAAGGAGATTGGCGAGCTGCCGGTCAGCATTGAAGGATACGAGGCGGCGGAGTGGATCCTGATGGACTACGGCGACTTTCTGGTGCACATCTTCTCCGAGAGCGCACGTTCCTATTACGATCTGGAGCGGCTTTGGCGTCACGCACGGCAGGTCGATCCCGGCAATCCCGTGTTGTGACCACCGGTACTACCATCTGCAACGAATCTATTGACAAAAACACGCTCGATCACGCACTTTTATAATTGGAGCAAGGTACCAGGAGATTAGCACTTCTTTGCGTGGAGATGCATTGATTTACCGATGGGCTGAAAGATGAATCCGTTAGGAGCTCTGACGCCGCGTCATTTTGACGTACTGCACGCCATTGTTCACAACTATATCGAGACGGGAGAGCCGGTGGCATCCCGGACAATTGCGCGAAAGTACCCCATGAGCCCGGCGTCGATCCGGAACATGATGGCGGACCTGCTCGAAGCGGGATACCTCTCCCAGCCGCATACGTCGGCTGGCCGGGTCCCCACGGAGCGAGCCTATCAGAGTTACGCGAAGACGCTTTTGGGCAGCCGCATCGTACACGGCGAACTGGAGCGGTTACAGCTCGAGATACAGCGGGCCGGTTCGGTTGAGGCGCGCATCGAACGCTCATCGAAACTTTTGACCGAGATCACGCGGAATTTCGGCATTGCTGCAGCGATACCGACGGAAAACCAGACCCTGGATCAGGTGGAGTTGCTAGGTTTGCCGGACCGGCGCATCCTGATGGTCGTGATTACGCGTGACGGGATGGTCCGAAATAAAGTCATTACGGTGGACGATCCGGTTTCTCAGGATGAGTTGATCTCAATCCGCAACTATATTAATTACAATTTCGGCGGATGGATGCTTCCTAATATCCACCGGGAGCTAAAGCGGCGTCTGGAGCTGCAGAGTGCGGCGTATGACGCGATACTGCGTCGCGTGCAAGTTTTTTATTCGAAGGGCCTGCTGGATCTGGGATTGACGCCGGAAGTGCATTTCGACGGCGCCGAGAACCTGATCGGGCTGGACCTTCACCTCACGCGCGAGTGCATGCGCGAGCTGTTTCGAGCGCTGGAAGAGAAGAAGCGAATCGTGCAATTGTTGGAACGGTTTCTCGAAGAACGGGAAGGCGAGCTTGCCGTTCAGATCGGACTCTCCGCGGTTCACCCGAGCATGAGCGAGTTATCGCTGATCGGCGTACGATTCGGGCTGGCGAACGGCCTTGAAGCCCATGTCGCGGTAGTAGGGCCGATGCGGATGAACTACAGCCGCGCGGTTTCCGCGGTGCTGCATGTAGGCCGCGCGTTCCAATCGGCGACCATGCAGTAGACACGGGTGATTGCTCTAACCAGGCTATTTCCAAGCTAAAATTGAGCCATGAACACGGTCGTGAACCCTATCTTTCCCGGATCGTGATCGGACGTAGGAGCGTTTTGGAAACTAGCCCGGAGTGTCCCCGATTTTCGAGTTAGCCTAAGATCGGGTGAGGAACTGCTGGGGCGAAAGTACTTGCCCGGTTCCAACTAAGTCAATTTTTCGGCAATCGATTTGGCTTGGACAAACTGAAGCAGATAATCCGGGCCGCCGGCTTTGGAATCGGTGCCTGACATATTGAAGCCGCCGAAGGGGTGTGCGCCGACCATCGCGCCGGTGCATTTGCGATTGATGTATAGGTTTCCTACAAAGAACTGCCGCCTGGCTTTCTCTGCTTTGGCGGAGTTAGTGGTGAAGACCGCACCAGTTAGACCATACTCGGAATCATTCGCTAGCTGCAGAGCGTGATCGAAATCTTTGGCCTTTGTGACGGCAAGCACGGGTCCGAATATCTCTTCCTGAAAGATGCGGGCCTTTGAATCGACATCGGCGATCACAGTCGGTTTTATGAAGTAGCCCTCGCCATCCGCGGGAGCGCCGCCGGTGATCAAGCGTCCTTCCTTCATACCGGCATCAATATATTTCAGAATCGATTCTTTTGCACGCCCATTGATGACCGGGCCCATGTAGTTTTTGAAGTCGTCCGAAGGACCGACGGTCAGGGTCTCCGCCTTCGATTTGAGCTTGTTTAGAAATTCGTCGTAAACTGCTTCATCGACGATCGCCCGGGAGCAGGCCGAACATTTTTGACCCTGGTAGCCGAAAGCTGAAAAGAGCACGCCCGCGACGGCCTGATCGACATCGCATTCACTATCGACGATAATCGCGTCTTTGCCGCCCATTTCGGCGATGACGCGCTTGATCCAGAGCTGACCGCGCGGCGTTTTGGCCGCGAGTTCGTTAATGTGAAGTCCGACATCGCGTGAGCCGGTGAAGGAGACAAATCGCGTTTTGGGATGAGTGACCAGTGTGTCGCCTATATCCGCGCCGCTTCCGACCAGTAGAGAGAAACTCTGCGCCGGAATGCCGGCTTCGAGCATCGCTTCTGCAAATTTCGCAGCAATCGTCGGAGTATCGCTCGAGGGCTTAATCACAACTGTATTGCCGGTCACGAGCGCAGCGGTGGTCATGCCCAGCAGAATGGCTAAAGGAAAGTTCCACGGCGGAATGATAACGCCCACGCCAAGCGGCAGATAAACCAACTCATCGCGTTCGCCGGAGAGCTGCAACAGCGGTTCCGGTCTCGCCAGCTTCACGGCCTGGCGCGCATAGTATTCGCAGAAGTCTATTGCCTCAGAGACGTCGGCTTCGGCTTCCGCCCATGTCTTTCCGGCCTCGAGCACCAGCCACGCATCGAACTCATATTTGCGTTCGCGAATGATCCGGGCGAGCCGGATCAAGTATTCCGCGCGCTGCTCGAACGAAATCGAAGCCCAAGTGGGAAAGTAGGCGTGCGCGGCCTCGACAGCATCGCGCGCATCTTGCCCGGAGCCTTTCTGGTGAATGCCGACGACCTCAGAAGGCCGGGAGGGATTTAGGGATTCGAGCTTCAATGCCGACTTGCGTCGTTCGCCCGCGATCAGCAGTTCATGCTCGGTACCAAATTGAGAGCGAACCTTTTCGAGCGCAGCCCGCATCGCATCGCTGTTCTTCGAGACCGTGAAATCCGTGTATGGTTCATTAACAAATTGCGCCAATTGCGAAGGCGGGGTAGCGACAGCAGGCATACGCTATTTCGATGCTTGAAAGGAGTACTCAGATCCGGTCGTTGACCGTCTTCTCGGCGATGCGGCGTCCGCGTTCGAACATCTCGGCGGCATCCTCGGCGATTTCCCGGCCGCGCTCGTACAACTCACGGCCCTTTTCGAAGAGATCCTGACCGGATTCAATGATGGTTTTCCGGCCGTGCTCGGCCTGTTGCATCAATTTTTGTCTGGTTCGCTCGCCAGATCCGGGAGCAGACAGAAGAGCAACCGCCGCGCCCAATACTGCGCCGCAAATAAACCAGCCGAGTGCATTCGCACCGTTGTTTCGCGCCATTCTTTCCTCCGTAATCATTCTATGCTGCCGAAGAAAAGTTCTTTAAAACGATTGGCGGCCGCGTTTACACTTCGGCCCATTCACGCAGCAGATTGTGGTAGACACCTGTGAATTGAACCGCGGATGGATGGTCGGGTACGTCGCGATTGAGCCGCTGAATCGCCATATCCAGATCGAATAGCAGCGTCCGACGCCCGTCATCGCGAATCATGCTTTGGATCCAGAAGAAAGAAGATACGCGCGCACCGCGAGTGACGGGGCGCACGTGATGCAGACTGGTGGCTGGATACAGAATCATGTGGCCCGCGGGAAGTTTTACGCTGTGGGTTCCGTAAGTATCCTCCACCGTCAATTCGCCGCCATCATATTCGTCCGGATGCGCAAAGAACAGCGTTGCCGAAAGATCAGTCCGAATGCGGTGCGCTGTGCCCGTAACCTGGCGGATCGCATTATCAACGTGTGTTCCGAAGGATTGGCCCCCTTGATACCGGTTGAACAGGGGAGGGAAGATGCGCTGCGGCAACGCGGCGGAAATGAAGAGCGCATTTTGGCTGAGTGCGCCCAAAACCATCTCGCCCAACTGCCGGGCGGCCGGATGATCTTCAGGAATCTGCATATTGTCTTTTGTGCGGGAAGATTGATGACCGGCTGTCACCCGGCCGTCCACCCAATCCGCGGCTTGCAGAATCTGACGGGCTTGCGCCACCTGTTCAGACGTGAGCACTTCCGGTATAGCTAATAACACTTGTTCTCCTTTGTCTTACTCAAGTTCGCGAGTTGTTCGGGACAGCCACGACTGCCGCTCGCGCCTTCAGCTTCCATCGAGTGGTTGTAGCCGGTATCGCGCTCAGGACAGTCGAGGCAGTCCCACAGTTTCGCGAGTTGTTCGGGACAGCCACGACTGCCGCTCGCGCCTTCAGCTTCCATGGCGTTGTAGCCGGTATCGCGCTCAGGACAGTCGAGGCAGTCCCACAGTTCGTTAGAACCTGAATTTCAAATCCACGAGCGCGGAGCGGCCCAATCCTGGAATGATGTGTCCGGGATGAATCTCGTCGTAGTAGTAACGGTTCGCGAGATTGTAAACGTTAACTTGAATTCCGATGTGCTCGTTGATAGGGTGGCCAACCATGGCATTAAAGACCCAATAACCAGGAACTTGCTTGACCAGTCCGGTAATCGGATCGAGCGGTACGGTGGAACTCGCGGTGCGGCTGGACACATAATTCGCTCCCGCCCCGAATTCGAAATGACGTGGCAGGTGAAAGTCGCTCCAGTATGCGAACGTGTTTCGAGGCACGTTTGCGAGCGGGTAGCCAATAGATGCGGGATAATACTGTGAACTGATTACTTTGCTATCGAGATACGCATAGCTGGCGAGAATATCCCAGCGGCTGGTGATGCGACCTTTTACATCCGCTTCGACACCACTGACACGCTGCGTTCCGGCCAGAACGTATAGCAGAGGATTTGTGGGATCTGCCTCGCGCGCATTTTCTTTCGTGGTTCGGAACCAGGAGCTGTTCAGCGTCAGGCGCGGCTTGCCCAGATTCCACTTCGTGCCAAATTCATAAGTCTTATTCGTCTCGGGACTGAGATTTGCGGTGCCTGCATTCAGAGAGAGCGTTTCGGCAGAAGGATTAAACGATGTACCGGCGTCGAAGTATATGCTACCGAAGCTGACCGGTTTGTAGACGAGGGCCGCTCTCCAGGTAGGCTTGGCGTCCACACGGCGGAGATTCGACACAGGCGCAACTTGCTGGCTATAGCTATTATCGAAACGGTCGAAACGAACACCACCGGTGAAATCCCATTTATTTCCCAAACTGATCGTGTCTACGGCGTAGGCTCCCGCCGAAATCGCGGAATCCTCGACGCGTGAAGTAATCGTCGGATTGCCGTTTAACTGCTGAGCCGGATCCGGATTGAGCAGGCTGGTATTGGGCGCGGTGAAATTTGGCCGCGTCGGGTCGGAGGTCTCTCGCCCGGCTTCAACTCCCGTCACAAGCGAATGCTTGAGAAAGCCGGTTTCAAAGCGCGCCATAAGATCAAGCTGATCGTCCAGAAAAGTCTCGGTGCTCGTCACGCCGATTTCATGCCGCGCTACCTGCATTTGAGAAAGCGGAGTCGAGAGAGTTACGCCTTTTAGCTGGGGTTCGGTTATCAAAACATCGCGGGCGTAGTTGGCGTAGCGGAACTGATCGCGCACAGTAATAGCGCTGTTAACGTCGTGCTCCGCTTTAATGGTTCCGATGTCGTCGTAAGCGCGGAGAAAATTTCCGTCGCGCAGGCCGTAGTAGTTTGCCCGATTGACAGGGGCCGGTCCGTTGAACAACCATGGCAGCCCATAATCCGGTATGTCATCTTCGTTTTGATGGAAATAACTGAATGTAAGCCGGGTGGGTGTTCCGAGACCGAGTGCCAGGGAAGGAGCAAAACCGAGACGCCGGTTCTCAGCTACATCTCTTCCTGCAACGCCACCAATGTCGCCCATGGCGTTCAAACGGAACGCTGCGCCTGGGCCTAATTTCGGCACCGGAATATCGATATCCATAGCGGCGCGGCGCGTGGCGTCCGTACCAAACTGCAGATCCGCGGATATAATTTGCGTTAATCCCGGTGTTTTCGTTGCCTGGTTTACCACGCCCCCTGTAGAGCCGCGGCCGAAAGTTACCGATGAAGGGCCCTGCAGTATCTCCACTTCTTCGGTGTTGAAGGGATCCCGATAATAGCTGCCGAAATCGCGCATACCGTCGATAAACAGATCATTTCGCGCGGTAAATCCGCGGACGGTCAGGTTGTCTCCCTGCGCTCCTCCCTCGCCCGCGGCAAGGCTGATGCCCGCGACATTCCGCAACGTATCGCGCAGTGTAGTGACTCCCTGCGCCTGGATCGTATTTTGTGAGACGATGCCCACGGTCTGCGGCGTATCGATGAGCTGTTTCTGATACTTCGGAAGTGAACTAACGAGGGCGGGAATAGAATCTACTACCTCGACGGACGCGCTGGCACGCGGTAGCTCGATGACAACGCTACGACTGCTTGTGAATCGATAATGGAGACCGGTATTGGCGAGCAGTGCTTGCAGCGCCTGATCGACTGTGCAGACGCCCGAAATGCCGGGGGAGCCGATCGACAGGAGAGCCTCATCGGATACGCTCACTTTCACACCGGCAATATTTTCGAAGGCACTAATTGCGCTTCTCAACGTGCCGGGGGGAACGTCGTAGCGGTGAACGGGCAAGGTTTGTATCGTGTCCGCTGCGTGGGAATACTCAGGACTTTTTTGCGGCTGTTGAGCCAGTGCCAGTTTCCCGGTACCGGCGGCTGAGTAGGCGGCCAGCGTCCCCATTGCAATCCAGTTACGCGGCCGGTTTAAACCCAGCCTGCGGGTTTTCTTAATTCGTTTCGTTGCCACTCGTCGTGTCTGGGTTCCAGCCAATGCTGGAAACTTTTAGGCGTAAGCCGGCGAGCGTAAAATGAAGAAACATCGCCAGCCCCGCGGGTTGTCGATTGCCGAAGAAGGGGCGTCACTCCGCCAAGAGATCAGGCGCCCGCCTTCGGTTAAAAATTCCAAACCACAGGACCGCATCTCGGCTCGAACTAGTGAGCTAGCTCAGAAGCCGGGATATCAGACCGATATGGTCCATGATAAGAGAGCACGCGAGTAGTGTCAATGCTTCTTTCACGGGATCAGTGCGTAATTGGTGGAAACGGTATCGGAACGGCTTTATTCGTCGAACGTTTTTGCGACGAAGGAGCTTATGCTGTTAACTGATTCACAATTGCAAGTGGGCTCTCATGACCGCGCGCGGTTACCGATTCCAGGCGGTCGATTTGACCGTTTGCGATGATGACAGCTTCGTCGAAGTTGTTAACAGTAGGGCAGACGTGGCGCGGAAGTAGATAGAGTCTGTCACCGATACGAGGGATCGCAGCACCGGCCGCGACGTCAATCGGCAAATGCTCTTCACTGGGTTTCAGCGGCGTCAAACCGGGATGGCCAACAACTTCGCAAGTGGGAACGCCTGCATCGGCCGAAACGCTTTTGTG
>DAISJE010000062.1:0-13224 GCA_036821665.1 Bryobacteraceae bacterium
ATGATCAAGCTGGTCGAGGGCTTGCACGCGGCGGGGGTTCCGCTCTTCGCGATCACCAATTTTTCCGACGAATTCTGGCCTCCCTTCCGCGCGCGCGAGGCAGCCCTGTTCGATCGCTTCCGCAATGTGCGACTCCAATTCTTCGTTGATTTCGCGGCTCACGCGATCCGTGCGGAAAACATTCAGGACGCGCGACAACAACGACATGTCATGCCGTCCTGAGCACGCGATTGACCGCCGCTGTTACCGTCTGCCAGCGCGCTTCTTCGCTTGCGAGTTGCTTCTTCCCTGCCACCGTCAGTTGATAGATGCGCGCTCGCCGTCCGGTGTCTTTGGTGACCCATTCGGCGCGGATCCAGCCGGCTTCTTCCATGCGGTGGAGAGCCGGATAGAGTGAACCCTCTTCGGCACGGAGCACCTCGCCGGAGCGATCTTTGATCGCCGTCATAATCGCGTACCCGTGCAGGCGCGAATGACGCGAAAGAATTTTCAGGACAAGGAGATCAAGCGAACCCTGGAGAGAATCAGCTTTGGCCATATTTAGACTTCTTATTATATAGAAGTCTTAATAAAGGGCAAACCGCTCCGCAACCGTCGCCGCTCAGTTAGCAGGGTCCAATATTCGCAGTGCTTACGGCTCTTGCGCCGCTGCAGGATGTGCGTGATGCGGATGCGGCTCGGTCGCCTTCGCCAGCAGTGCATCGAATTCCGCGCGCGGCATCTTCAACTTCTCCGGATTTGCGTCGATCCATTTCTTGAATGCGGCATATTTCGCTGGAGTCCACCCGCCTTCAAATTCGGCGCCGTTCTTCCCCTGCTGATTCAGTTCAAAATTGAAGGCATCCGTAAGGTTAGTGAATTCGGCCGAACTGATCGCATCTTCGGCCAGGATCGCCGGAATAAAAATGACGCCGTCCGTTTTCGCCAGCACGAGATCACCTGGCAGCACAACGGCACGGCCGATCCGGATCGGTGCGTTGATTGCGGTCAGTTCCATCTGCGCCCATGCCGAGGGATCGTAGCCTTTGTAAAATCCGTTGAAATTCGGAATTTCCCGGTTCTCCTCCTGATCTCTGATGCCGCCGTAGAATACAAATCCCGTATGTGTGTGCGCAGCGATGCCGTTTCCCAGATTGGAACCGATCAGCGTACCCTCAATGATCTTTCCAAAACCGTCCGCGACGTACACGTCTCCAATCTGCAGCTCATTAATCGGCCAACTATTCGTGCCACTGACACGCCCTTCCGCTTTGCCCTCGGCGGTAATGGCTTTCGCCATATCCGGCCGCGTCGGCATATATTGCGCCGTGAGAGCGCGTCCGGCAAACGGCTTTTCAATATGCAGGGCTTGCCAGTTACCCTCGAACTGATTGCGGTACCCGTGTTCGCGAAGAAAATCCCAGACATCCTCGATAGAAACATCGAGAGCCCGCTTGAGCAAATCGTCCGCTATTTTTGGACGACCATCCGGGAAACGATCTCCTTTCCACTCGGACGTATAGAACATCATTTGCTCTCTCGTCATCTTCACTTGCGCGAAGGCGGGAGCAACTCCAAGGACAATACAGGCCGCCAGGGCCGTCGAAACCACTTTTCTCATGCGATTTTTTCCGTTCCTCTGCGTGGCGCCATGCTCCATAGCCGGTCCCAGGAATGTTCTTTGTCCCATTGGGGCGTGGGCTCAAAGAAGCCGCTTCCCGGCGCCAGGTGCGCCTTTACCGCTTCTTCATTCAGCGTTATACCCAAACCCGGCTTATCCGGGACAGCGATGAAACCCTTGTTAATAATGGGTTTCTCGACACCCTCCACCAAATCCTGCCACCATGGAACATCAAGCGAGTGATTTTCACATGCCAGGAAATTTTCCGTAGCGGCCGCGCAATGCACGCTTGCAAAGGCCCCGATCGGCAGTCCCGCATAGTGCATCGCCATCGGAACGCCATGCTCCATTGCCATATTGCCGATCTTGTGCGTTTCTAAAATTCCGCCGGATGTGGAGATATCGGGATGAATCTTGCTCACCACGTGGTTCTCGCATAATTTCGTGAAGTTTTCCTTGAGGTAGATATCCTCGCCGGTGAGCGTCGGCGTGGGGCTCTCTTCCGTGATGTGCTTCAACAGATCCATGTATTGCCACGGAATCACGTCCTCAATCCAGGAGAGATTGTACGGCTCGTAGGCTTTCCCGAGCCGTATCGCGGAATGGACGCCAATGTGCCCAAGGTGATCCATGGAAAGCGGAATCTCCATGCCGACCGCTTCGCGGATAGCCGCGACATAAGCGACCAGCATCTCAATTCCCTTCTGGGTGACCTCGGTCGCGACGAACGGATGGCGCAATTGGGTCTGCTCCCATTTCGATTGCCCCGAGGGCCGGGTCACAGTGCCAGGAGTATCCTCGACCATGTTGATGCCCAGGTCCATCTTCAGCCAGGTGACGCCCATCTCTTCTTTGCGAGCCTTCATGCGCTGCGCGTAGACCTTGATGTCTTTTGACTCTTCCGTATCCGCGTAAATCCGCATTTTGTCGCGAAATTTTCCACCGAGCATCTGGTAGATGGGTACGTTATAGACTTTGCCGGCAATATCCCAGAGCGCCTCTTCGACTGCAACGACGCCGCCGGCCTGCCGCGCGTCACCGCCAAACTGCTTGATTTTCTCGAATAAGAAAGTAACTCGCAGCGGATTCTCGCCTATGAGGCGGCTCTTCAAAAAAAGAGCATAAGTCGCGCTGGCGCCATCTCGAACTTCGCCAAGACCATAGACGCCCTGATTGGTATCGATGCGAATGATTGTGCACGGACTCGGCCCGGGCTTCTTGACGGTCGCGACGCGCAGGTCCGTAATTCTTAGCTTCGATGGGCTGGAATTCGTGTTTACGTTCTGTATTCGCGGCTCCGGATCGGCTTCGGCTCTCCGCGCCACAAGTGCCCCGCCCAACATGGCCGCAGATGTCTTGAGAAGCGTCCGCCGGTTGATGGCTGTTTGCTTCCGATAGAACATTCGTGAATCATCCTCCCTATTACCAGCGTGTCCACCGCACCCTGGGCAAACACCGCTGATACAGTTATGCAGCATATCAAGAGAAATTTTGAATGAAGTAATTTACCGTTGCGGGTGTTTATATCGCATCTGCCACAATCCCTACAATGAAGCCAAGTATGAATTTCATCATTTTCTAAGGTACTCAACCTACCCTGAAGCTGGAGCAAACATTGCCTAGAGGATTCTCCGTTTTTCCAATACTTGCTTCTGCAGTCTGCGCCTCGCTAGCTGCACAAACCACGTCCGCTCTACTTACGATCAGCCTGACGGATGCGCTTGTCCGGGCGCGCAAATACAGCGCCCAGATAGAGACTGCAAATATCGCAGCACAGCTTGCTAAAGAGGACCGGGTTCAAGCCAGAGCGGGAGCTTTACCTTCGCTCGAAGCAATGAATCAGTTCATTTATACCGAGGGGAACGGTACGCCGTCCGGTGTTTTCGTAGCAAACGACGGCGTGCACGTGTACAACGAACAGGCGCACCTGCATCAGGAACTGTTGTCGGCAGTCCGGCGAGGTGAGATCCGGTTTGCAGCCGCTGCGGAAGCCGTGGCGCGAGCGAAAGCAGACGTCGCGGCTCGAGGTCTAAATGCAACCGTCATCCAAGATTATTACGGTATTGCCGATGCAGAACGGAAATCGAAAAATGCGCAGACTAGCTTGCGGGAAGCGCAGCAGTTTTTCGACATTACTCAAAAGCAGGAGCGCGGGGGGGAGGTGGCGCATGCGGACGTAATCAAGGCCCAAATCCAAGTTCAGCAGCGGCAGCGTGACGTGCAAGATGCTCAGTTGACCGTTGTAAAAGCGAAGAACACGCTCGCGGTTTTGATTTTCCCTGCGCTCCCGTCGGACTACGAAATTGCAGACGATATGTCGCAGCTTCCCGTCTTGCCGGCATTACCGGAAGTAAGGACGAAGGCTACTACGAACAATCCCGATCTTCGTGCAGCTCAGGCGAACGTTACGCAAGCCAAGACCGGCATCAGTGTCGCCCGCTACGGTTATCTCCCGTCTTTCGGCTTGGATTTCTGGTATGGGATCAATGCCAATCAGCTCGCCGCACGGACGAATTATCCAACTTTCGCCACAGGCCGAAGCACGTTTCCCGCGACTGAGATTCCTTTTCGGCAGAATTTGGGCTACTCCGCCGCTGCCACACTGAACATACCAATCTGGAACTGGGGCGCCATTCACAGCAAAGTCAAACAGGCATCTCTCCGCGAACAACAGGCCGAATTGGATTTAACGACGGCGCAGAAACAACTGCAGGCGGAACTGGCCTCCTCGTATCAAGAAGCTAAGACCGCTCTCTCAGAGGTTCAATCGCTGCGTTCGTCGTCTGAACTCTCTGCCGAGAGCCTGCGGCTCACGCTGCTTCGCTATCAGGCAGGCGAGGCAACAGCGCTCGAAGTAGTAGACGCCCAGACGACTGCCAGTCTTGCTCGCAACGCTTACGATGACGGTCTCTTGCGATATCGCGTCGCCGTCAGCGCATTACAAACGCTAACAGGAACGTTCTGACACATGTCGAAATCGAGAGTTCTTCTCCCTGCTGCTTGTATTTTGGCGCTTATTGGTTGCTCCTCCAAGCCCGACTCGGAAACGGAGGCCCAACCCGTCACGCCTGTTCAGGTGGCGGTCGCCAAGCGCGGAAGTATCGCCCACATTGTTACCGCTGAAGCCGTGCTCTATCCGCTGAAGCAGGCGAATATTACACCCAAAATTAGCGCGCCCGTTCAAAAATTCCTGGTACAACGCGGCGATCACGTTCGCGAGGGACAACTTCTCGCGATCCTTGAAGACCGGGATTTGCAGGCTGCCGCCCAGGAGAGTAAAAACCTTTACCAGCAGGCCGAGGCGTCCTACGAGAACACCAAAGCAGCGACTATGCCGGACGATCTTGTCAAAGCGAAAACCGATGTTCAGAGCGCCCAGCAAGCTTTAGACGCTGCCAACGTCGTCTACAAAAATCGGCTGCAACTCTTTAAAGAGGGCGCTCTGGCGCATAAGTTAGTAGATGACGCGAAAGTAGCCCTGGTCCAGGCGCAGAGTCAATTCGATACCAGCCGGCAGCATCTCACTTCCCTGGAGACGGTCGGGCGTTCTGCGCAACTGAAGAGCGCGCAAGCCCAGATGGAAGCCGCAAAGGCACACTATGAGAGCGCCGAAGCGCAACTTTCCTATGCCGAGGTACGGAGCCCAATGAGCGGCATTGTCTCTGATCGCCCGGTAAATATTGGAGAAATGGCAAGCAGCGGGTCCGCCTTGCTGTCCATCGTCGATATCTCGCAGGTTGTTGCACGGGCAAACATACCTGTCCAGGAAGCTGCGGATATGCACATCGGAGATCCTGCCACGATCTCCGGCGGGGGCGTAACTTTGACGGGAAAGATCACGGTGGTAAGTCCGGCCGTAGATCCCAATACCACCACATTACAGGTCTGGGTGGGTGCCCCCAATCCCGAAGAGCGCATGAAGTTGGGTGTCACCGTGCAAATCGCCGTCAACATCGGCGATATTAAGGATGCAACCATCGTGCCCGTGAGTGCTCTTCTGGCATCCGACGAAGGCGGCGAAAAGGTCATGATTGCAGGCGCGGATGCTCTTGCACATGAGAGCAAAGTTGAAACCGGCGTCCGCGATGGCGATAACGTACAAATCCTCAGCGGCGTCAAGCCAGGCGATCAAGTAATTACCGAAGGTGGGCTGGGCCTCGAGGATAAGTCCAAGATCGAGGTTCAAAAACCGGGAGAAGGCGCCGGCGGTGACGAGGGCAGTAACAAGTGAGCATAACCACCGTCCACTCGCCTGCTGACACGGTAGACGAGTCCGAGCACTGGACCGCACGCTATCTCAAATCGATTATCTTCGTCGTCGTTGCTCTGGCCGCATTCGGCATTTACCTGGTTTTCACTATTCCTATTGCCGTTTTTCCCGCGACGAATTTTCCGCGTATCGTTGTAGGAATTGACAACGGCGTGATGCCCATTGACCAGATGCAGGTCACCGTAACGCGTCAGATTGAAGAAGCTGTCAATGCAGTACCGGGTCTGGATCATATTGTTTCAACCACTAGCCGCGGTCAGGCCGAAGTCGACCTGTTCTTTACTTGGAGCGTTGATATGTTTCAAACCCTGCAGTACGTAAATGCAGCGGTAGCGAGCATCCAACCGTTGTTGCCGCCGACCGCTTCGGTCACGGTCAATCGTTTGACGTTCGCCGCGTTTCCCATCATGGGTTACAGTCTCACCTCATCCTCAATCCCGCAAACCCGGCTTTGGGAACTGGCAACGTACAGCATGAAGCCGCAATTGAACCGCTTACTCGGAGTGTCCAAGGTAATTGTCCAAGGCGGCCAGGAACCCGAATTTCACATCGAGCCCGATCCGGAAAAGCTGGTTCAATCGCAAATCACCGTTCCCAACCTGGTAGATGCGTTCTCGAAGAGTAACCTGATCGATTCACCCGGTTTCATTCAGCAAAATCACCAGCTCGTCCTGGCTTTGGTGAATGGTCAGGCGACCAGCGTTGCGGACATCGGCAACATGGTTGCGAAAACCACGAATTCCGGGACGCCTATTCACATACGCGACGTCGCTACGGTGAAGCAGGCCGTTAAACCTGTGTACACAATTGTGACCGCGAACGGCCAGCCCGCCGTGCTCTTGAATATTTTCCGGCAACCGGACAGCAACACGGTCGCCGTGGCAGATGAAGTCCATAAGCAAATTGCGCAACTGAAGCGGTCGTTACCGCCTGGAGTCAATATCAGCACGTTCTATGACCAGTCGGAACTGGTCAGTGCCTCCATCAAGAGCGTGCGCGATGCCATCATAATTGGTCTCATTTTGGCGGCCGCTATTCTTGTTCTCTTTCTCCAGGACTGGGGTACTTCGATCGTGGCCGGCTTGGTAATCCCTGCAACCATTGCCGTTACGTTCATCGCTCTGCGCGTCCTCGGAGAGAGTTTCAATCTGATGACGCTGGGCGGCCTCGCGGCAGCCGTGGGGCTTGTGATCGACGATGCAATCGTCGTTGTCGAAAACATCGTCATGCATCGCGATGCCGGGCAGACGCGCTCGCAGGCGATTCGCAGCGCGCTCAGGGAAATTCGTAAGCCGCTTGTCGGGTCCACCGTAACCCCCATCGTTGTCTTCCTTCCCTTAATCTCCATAACCGGCGTAAACGGTACGTTCTTTCGTGCCCTGGCGATTACGGTAGCTGTCGCGCTTCTCACTTCTTTGGCGCTCGCGCTCACCTGGACTCCTGCTCTCAGCCATTTGCTCGTTCACGGCCGGCGCGGCAAACATTCAGAAAACCAGATTGCGTCGACCGGATTTATGGGACGAATCACCCGGCTTTATGAGCGCCTTATCAGAGCAACTCTCACACATCCACTTGTGCTGACAGCGCTCTGCTGCCTGCTCATCGTCGTCTCGTACTTCTGTTACAAGTCGTTAGGGAGCGACTTGCTGCCGGCCATGGACGAAGGCGGGTTCGTTTTGGATTACCTGATGCCGGCCGGCTCCGCGCTGTCGGACACGAATCGCGTCCTCATAGGCGTTGAAAATATTCTTCGCTCGATACCGGAGGTGGAAAGCACCTCCCGGCGCACCGGATTGCAGCTTGGATTGGCTACAGTAACGGAAGCAAATACGGGAGACATTTCGGTCAAACTTAAGTCCAAGCGAAGCCGCGGAATAGAAGAAGTGATCGCCGATGTCCGCGAAAAGGTGAACAGGGCGTACCCACAGTTGGACACCGAGTTCACGCAATTGTTGCAGGACCAGATCGGAGATCTGACCAGTTCGCCCGACCCGATTCAGATCAAGCTTTTTTCGGAAAACATTAACCTGCTGAAGCAATGGGCTCCCCGCGTGGCAGATGCCATCAAAGCGATTCCGGCAGTCAAAGACTTAAAAGATGGGATTGAGAACACGGTCAGCGGGCCGGCCATCACGTTCACCGTGGATCAAACAACTGCCGCGCGCGCCGGATTTACACCGCAAGAAGTAGAACTCGATACGAGCGCCATGATAGACGGTGAACCGGCAATTGTACCCATCGTAATGAACGGCCGTTCATTCACAATGCGGGTTCGCTTCCCGGCATCCGTTCGCGCCGATCTCGAAAGCATCCGGAATACTCTCTTAATCAGTGGAAGCGGACGCGTCGCGACGCTTGGTTCATTGGCAACGATACAGAACAACCCGGGACAGCTCGAGATCCTACGTGAAAACCTTCAGCGCTATGTCGCTGTGACCGGACGCCTGGAGGGCATGAGTCTTGGGACCGGTATGCGGCTTGTGCAGCAGAAGGTTGCGGCTCTGCACCTGCCCTCCTCCATTCGGGTTGTTTACGGCGGCTTGTACGCTGAGCAGCAGAGGTCGTTTCACGATCTCCTATTTGTCCTCGGCGCAGCTATCGTCCTCGTCTTCATTGTGCTCCTCATTGAATTCGGCGGCTTCGCGGCGCCTGTCGCGATCCTCTCCTCGGCCCTTTTGTCGACTTCCGGAGTATTCTTCGCCTTATTCATAACCGGTACAACTTTCAACCTTTCATCTTTCATGGGCCTAATTATGGTGATCGGTATCGTCGCTAAAAATGGCATCCTGCTGCTGGATGCCGATCAAAAATATCGCGCTGAGGGCTCCAAGCCTCGCGATGCCATGATCTACGCCGGCGAGAGGCGTTTGCGGCCGATCATGATGACTGCCCTTGCGGCCGTCGCCGGCATGATCCCTCTCGCGCTGGCCTTAGGCTCCGGTTCTCAAATGCTGCAGCCGCTGGCAATCGCAGTGATCGGAGGGATCCTTGCCTCTATGTTGCTTTCGTTAATTGTTACGCCGGCCGTTCATTACATGCTCGCGCGAAAGTAAGTAGCTCGTTTTTGCGTCTAACGTAGTGAGGAAAAATACGCTCCCCCATGAAGAGCTTCGTCGTGCTATTCGCGATCGGATCCGGCATCGCATTGGCAGCACAAAAACCTGATGTTCAGACCATAATTCAGAAGTCCGTTGAGGCGAACCAGAGAGATTTCGAAGCGGCGCCGCATTTCAACAACAAAGAGCGCGATCGCGACCCGGACGGCAAAGGATCGAAAACATATCAGATAACGATGATTGAGGGATCGCCTTATCAGCGCCTGATTGAAGTAAACCGTAAGCCTCTCTCCGCGGCCCAAAACGCGGAAGAAATGAAAAAACAGCAGCAGGCGGCTGCGCAGCGCCGTGCCGAATCTCCCGATCAACGAAAGAAACGCATCTCCGACTATGAAACCGGCCGCCAACGGGACCACGCCATGATGGAGCAATTGACTAAAGCCTTCAACTTCCAGCTTTTGGGCACTCGTAAGCTCAGAGGCTTCACCGTCTGGCAGCTAAAAGCTACGCCTAAACCCGGTTACAACCCGCCGAACATGCATGCCCAGGTGCTCACAGGAATGCAAGGCGAGCTTTGGATTGATCAAAAAACATACCAATGGGTAAAAGTCACGGCGCAAGTGATCCATCCGGTATCGATCGCTGGCTTCCTCGCACAGGTAGAACCTGGAACTCGCTTCGAATTAGAAAAATCGCCCGTCGAAGGAGACATCTGGCAGATTAGCCATTTTTCCATGAAATCGCAGGCCAAGGTGCTATTCGTATTCAGCCATAATTCCCAGCAAGACAGCACCTATTTCGACTATCAAAGAATCGATAGTTCGACTGGGAAGTAATTCGTGGCTACGGATTTGTGGGGTGTGCGGTGTTGCTTGAAATGGGCATTCCTGCTTCGAAGCCTTCGTCAAATGCCGCCGTCGAACCGCAGACTATTACCTTAAGACCCTTCGTCGCTTTAAACCGCACCAGATTGCCCATTCCAATCCGCAGCACCTCGACAGTCGCTCCGTCCTCCCGCGCTTCATAGCTATAGCAGGGCTGTTGTGCCGTTCTGGTCCATTTACCCCTTTCAAAGTGAAGATCGCTAAACTTCTGTTCGATAAACCCCAGGGTGTCTGCTTCCAGCGGTATCGAAAAGAGTATCGATGTCACGACAATAAGAATTTTGTATCTCATAACTCTGTTTTCAGATTACTTTCGGCAACTCACATACAAAGTTGCGGCATTCATAAACAGTTGCGCGGCCTTTCCGCTCCAGACCGGCTAAAAACGGGGCTGCGCCTTGAAGTTGGCTTGCCGTCCGATCCGTAATAGCCAGAACGAGTTTGTATGGCGTAAATTTCTTTCGATATCCGGTAATGATCGCCCGTATCTCGGAATCAAGCTCTTCGCAACGGATGATTACTTGCTCCGGTTCTGAAAGCCAGCGCCCTACGGCGACCAACATCTGAGGTGCGATAGTTGGCTGGGCTCTGATTTTAGGAACGAAAGCCTGCAGTGATCTCTCCGCTCTGCGCTGAAACTCAGCGTTACCCGTAATATGGCTCAAGCGAAGCAGGACATCGGTTGCCACTGAGTTACCGGAGGGTTCCGCGCCATCGTAGTCGTCTTTCACGCGAAGAAACAGATCCGGCGCGTCCGGCTCCGTGCTGAAAAACCCGCCGTTGTCGCGATCTTCAAAGCGCTTGAAGCCGCGCGTCGCAAGATCGACCGCCGTCTCCAGATAACGTGCGTTTGGAGCGGCCTCAAACAGATCGAGAAGAGCCTGTGCGACAAAGCCATAATCATCCAGAAATGCGGGAATGGCTGCTTCACCCCCGCTGTACCGCCGCAAGAGTTGTCCCGATGCCGGATCGTACATCCGAGTCAGTAAGAACGAAGCAGCGCGTTCGGCAACATCCAGATAGTGACGATCTTCAAGAATCGTAAATCCTTTCGCCAGGGCGGATATCATCAAGCCATTCCAGGCGGTTAATACCTTGTTATCGAGATGCGGGCGGGGACGTTTGGAACGCGCAGCAAATAATTTCTGGCGAGCTGCCTGCAGTTCCGCTGCTGATTCAGTCCCGGCGGACGCGGCATCATACAAGATGTTGCGGCCAACGAACTCGCCTTGAGGATCGTTGTCCACATTTCCTTGCGGCTCCACCCCGTAGCGCCTGCAGAACTCCTTGGCAGTCTCCGGCTCTAAAATCGATTCAATTTCCGATTTCTTCCAGATATAGAATGCACCCTCACCCGAATGAGACGGATTGTCCGGATCGGGGCTATCGGCGTCCTCAGCGGAATAGAAGCCGCCCTCCGGATCGCTTAAATCGCTTGCGACGTAACGAAAAATGTCCCGGGCGGTGTCCGCCAGATCATGGTCGCTTGTTACTTGGTACGCCTCCAGATAAGAAATAGCAAGTTGGGCCTGATCGTACAGCATCTTTTCGAAATGCGGAACGAACCAGCGCTCATCGACCGAATAACGATGAAAACCGCCGCCCAAATGGTCGTGCATGCCGCCGCGGGCCATCCCGCGTAACGTCTGAACTACCATGTCGAGCGCCTCCGGGCTATTCTCAACCGCCGAATAATAACGTAGCAAGTAATTGAGAACGACCGGGCGCGGGAATTTGGGGGCGCCTCCAAAGCCCCCCCAGCGCGCGTCGAAAGTACGTCGAAACTGCCAGTACGCGGAGCCGAACAACTCATGGTCCGGTGCAGCGGCAGATTGAGATGACGACGTAATGGCCCGCAGTTGCTCGGCGACACTCGTGCTGGATGATTCCACGCGGTCGCGTTCTTGCTTCCAGGCCCGGGCGAGATGTTGGAGAACTTCCCGAAATCCGGGGCGTCCATACCGGGAATCGGGGGGGAAATAAGTGCCTCCAAAAAACGGTTTCAATTCCGGCGTAAGCCAGACAGACATGGGCCATCCTCCGCTTCCGCTCGATGCCTGGACAAAAAGCATGTAAATACGATCGACGTCGGGCCGTTCCTCGCGATCGACCTTGATCGGAACAAATTCCTGGTTCAGCAGTTCGGCAGTTGCCGGGTCTTCAAACGATTCGTGTGCCATGACATGGCACCAATGGCAGGTGGAATAGCCGACAGAAAGAAAGATCGGCTTGTCTTCCCGGTGGGCCTTTTCGAATGCCGATTCGCCCCACGGAAGCCAATTAACCGGGTTATGCGCATGCTGGCGAAGATATGGGCTCTTTTCATCGATCAAGGCGTTAGTATGCATGCGCCTTCAGTCTAGCGTCCGGACAGATCCCAGGGGCGAAACGCACGTTCCCAAAAACGGATGGTCCGTGCAATGGAACAGCGGCTTTTCGGCCGGGATTCCGTGTCCTTCAAATGGCACGTTAGCTGCCTATCACGTGAGCGCAAGGGGGCTGTATGACGCAGCGGCACCGTGATTTGATCACTGGCGAGGTAACATTTGACTACTTCATCCGGAAAATGGCGGAGGGGTGGAGTCTCGCCGCTATTGAATGGGTACGCGAGGCGCCGGACCGGCCGGGAGCTAGCGAGCCGCTTCAAGTCGCGGTTCACGGCGAAGAGCTTCCGTACGGTGTGCAAATAGCCGCGGACGGGCTGCATCTGGAGCAGAATCCACTCGAGAAAACGGTTCTGCTTATGATCCTGGAGAAGATTGTCCGGGAAAAGCGAATTACCGAGATCGCCTTCGATCTGAACGCTGCCGGCTTAAAGACACGCCGCGGCACGGAATGGACGCCGGCGGAGGTGTTCGATCTTCTTCCGCGTTTGGTCGAAATGGGTCCCAAACTTTTGAACAGCCAGGAGTGGCAGGAGCGTCGCCGCGGCGCTTCACAGCCAAACTAAAGCCGCTTATTTTCCAAGTGGCGCAGGCATCGGCTTATGTGGCACAAACTGCTCGCGGTTCGCCAGATCATAAGCGAGTGTCGCGATGATGGCAGATGCCTGCATCAGATCCTCTGGGACCAGATGCGTGTAAGTGTCCATGTCCGAATGATGCGTTACAGTGCCATAGTCGAGAGGATCCTGTATAAATTGGAACCCTGGCAGGCCGACTTCATCAAATGACAAATGATCGGTCCCGCCGGTGTGTTTCAGCGTAACTGTCGTCGCGCCTAAATCGTGAAATGGACGCAGGAGCGCTTCGAAAAGCGGGCGCGCGGCGTCGTTTCGTTCCAGGTAAATTCCCCTGATCTTCCCGCTGCCGTTATCGAGGTTCAGGTAGGCATCGAATTTCGCATATTCAGACTTGGGCTGCATCGTTTTCGGATCGGCAAAATGTGTCTTCACATACGCTTTCGATCCGTACA
>DAISJE010000063.1:0-13214 GCA_036821665.1 Bryobacteraceae bacterium
CCGCTTGCTTTCCGCGATTGGTGTACTTCACCGTTACAAACAGCATGTTGGGGAAATTCGCAAACGAATCGACCGTTTTTTCTTTTTCGATTTCACCCGCGAAGGCAACGATCTTCAACCGCTTCGCCGTGCCCCGTCCATCGGAGAATGATTGTTCCTCGTGACGCTTTAATACAAAATCCTGCAGTGGCTTGCCGTTCACAATCAGTGTCTCGGAAGGCGAAAAAGGACCGAGAACAACCGGCTTGCCGGAGATTTCCGAGACGACGCGAGTGCGGGTATGCGAATCGAATTCAAGCAGAACCTGAGTGTTGCGTGCAACGAGAACCGGCGTTGACTGGTCTGGAGGCATCGCTGCGCCGAGGCAAGGGAATGCAAGGATCGCGGGCAAAGAAAGATACTTGAGAGTTGTTAACACTGGTTTGCCGATAAACAGGATACCGGAAAAGTACTTCGGCTCGTCAATTAAGCTTCAACTTGAGCCTTTTCGCAAGTTTTCGCTGCTGGTTATCAAAGCTATAAAGGCAATCGGCCTTCAGTTCAAGCGCGATAGCTACGTGCAGTAGATCCGCCGTACGCGTCCCCAGTCGCGCGGTCGTTTGGCGGGAAATCTGCTCGGCGCGCTGAAATGCCTCCTCCTGTAATCGGACGAGTTGGAAGACGCCTTGGCGCAAATCGTTCCGAAAATCGCGCAAAGAGGATTTCGCCTGCTCACGCGAAATCTCTTTTCGAAAAACGCGCAGTTGCAGTGCATTAGCCGCTTCCAATTCGGTGAACGCAGATATCAAATGAACGTTCCCCGACGTTTGCATAACTTGAGCGGCCGTTGCAGAGTTAGCATCGGGAGTATACAGAGAAATCAGAAGGCTGGTGTCTACATAAACCCTCAATGCCGGCTCCTTTCTTCGGCGATCACGTCTGCGCCGGTAACCGCGAGAATTTTATCCCCGTAGTTGGCGCGCAAACGCCGCAAAAAATCCGGCATATCTGCGGCAGAATCCTCCCTTTGGGGAATCAAGCGACCGATGACGCGCCGGCGGCTCGTAATCTCAATTTCCTCGCCCTGATGAAGAAGGCGCTCGATCTTCTTGAACCCGTAGCGCAGATCACGAACAGACGCTCTTGTCATGTGATACATTTTAGCATCACATTGGCAATCCGACTCGCCCTCACTCCGTCCTTAGCGCCTTCATGGGATCGATAGAGGCCGCGCGAGCAGCCGGAATAATCGCCGCGATAAACGCGCAGATCCCGAGCGAGCCAATTGCCAATGCCAGCGCAACCGGGTCCCAACTGACCACACCGTAGAGCTGAGCGGAAATCAGCCGTCCGGCACCGATCGCCAAAGGAATACCAAGCAGCAATCCTAACGCAACCTTATTGAATGCGCCCCGTAGCACAAGCCGCACGACGTTGGGCCGGTCTGCGCCGAGCGCCATGCGGACGCCTATTTCGCTGGTACGCTGAGCAACCGTATACGCAGTAACTCCATAGAGTCCAATACTGGCCAGGATCAGCGCCACAATACCGAATAAGCCGGTGAGGCCTGCAACAGCGCGCTGCTGGTCGAAATTCAAGTCCACCTCCTGCTGCATGGTCCGGATGTTGATGATCGTCAGATTCGGATCGACGTCCGCGAACGTTTTCTTGAGAAGCGGCTCGATGGCTCCAGGGGACAAATGGGTGACCAAAAGCGCACCGCCGATAAAATGCGTGCGCGATTCGATCTTCTGCATGATCTCAACGTTATAGGCGACGTGTTGCGCCAGGGGAACGAAGAACATCGGCTTGGCGGGCTGATCCGGCTGCGTGTACTTGGCATCGCGCACAATTCCTACAATTCGGAATGTGCCTGCATAAGCAGGCAGATCCATTCCGAAGTGCTTATCCATGGGGTCTTCCGTGGGAAAGAATCGTTTTACAAATGCTTGATTTACGACAGCTACGGGCGCACTTGACTGGTTATCCATGTCCGTAAAATCCCGGCCGCGCAGCACGGACTGACCTACCGCTTGGAAATAACCGGGACTGACGCGATCCCATGAAGCGGTGGTGTTCTCGTTCAGTGGAGCCGCCGGACGGCCGGCAACAACAATGCCTTCGCCCCAGTTGTCAGTTAATGGATTATATAGAGCGAGGCCCGCCTGTTCAACACCTGGTAGATGATTGAGACGCTCCTGCAAGTTCCGATACAGCGCATCCAGCCGCTCGGGTGTGTAGGTCGCCGGCGGTGAGTTAAGCGCGACTGTGATCCGGTTCTTGGTTTGAAATCCGAAGTCCTGGCGCTCCAGATTATTCAGGCTGCGCGTCAACATTGCCGCTCCGGCCAGCAAAACAACCGATAAAGTTGCTTGCATGACCAGCAGCATCTTACGCCAGAAGCCGGCCTTATCGGCGGTGCTGCGATTCACACCGCGCAGTGCCTCCAGCGGATCCGTCCGCGTGGCAAACCAAGCAGGGGCGGTGCCGAAAAGAACACCCGTAACGAGCGATAAGCCGAAAGCAAAACCCAGGACGGGCAGCGAGGGCGCCGTGTCGATGGGCAGCGAATGAGCAGTGTGAAACGCCAGCGCGAGAATGAGGCGGCCAGCGCCATCGGCTACCCAGAGGCCGGCCAGACCGCCCGCAATCGACAGCAGCACGCTTTCGGTGAGGCACTGCGAAACAATGCGCTTGCGCGAAGCCCCAATAGCGAGGCGAAGCGAAGTCTGGCTGCGCCGCGCCATGCCGCGCGCCAACTGCAAATTCGCAATGTTCGCGCAGGCGATCAGCAGCACCAGGGAGCATACGGATAACAAGATCTGCAAACTGCGGCTGTATCCTTCTTTCATTTCTGCAACACCAGCTCCGGCCGGAACAACGTGAATGATCTGCTTCGGCAAATCGCGCTTGAGTGCCGCTATCCAGTCCGCCGGGTAACCGGCATCGGTAATCAGCCATTGCCGCAAAATTCCGGTGAGATGCGGGCCTATGCCTGCGACGGTAGCCCCCGGATGTAGTCTCCCAATTACACGCAGCCAAGCCGAAATCGATTGATGCAGCAAGGAGCCCTGACCGGCAATCAAGGGTTCCTGTTGCACCGGCAACCAGATATCAGGCGGATCGCTCCTCAGGGTCTCGCCATAGAAGCCCGGCGGAGCGATGCCGATGACTGTGAACGGATGACCATCCACGATGTAGCTCGATCCGATAACGGACGGATCGCCGCCATATGTGCCTTGCCAGGCACGGTAGCTAAGCACTGCTACCGGAGTGGCAGAAGGCCGGTCATCCGACATCGAAAAGAGCCTACCTGCAAAGGAACGGATGCCGAAAGTTGAAAAATAATTCCCGGTCACGTACTCGCCGCGCATGGATTTGCCCACGCGCTCCACTTTTTCTCGGCGGACGCTGAATTGCACGGGCGATGCCTGAAATGCAGTGAGCTCTTCAAATTCGGGGGTGCTCGCCTTCAGGCGTTCATAAAACGGAAAGGTAAACAAACCCCAGTTATCCTGTGGACCGCCTTCGACGCAACAATCGTTGCTATCTCCGATGCGATACAGCGTAGCCGGATCGGAAACGGGCAATGATCGCAGCATAACCGCATGAATTAAGGAGAAAATTGCTGTTGTTCCGCCGATCCCGATCGCTAACGTCAGGACAGCAGTGAGGGTGAAAACAGGCGAGAGCCGGAACTGGCGCAGGGCATAACGAATATCGCTTAAGAAGTTCTGCATGAAAGTTGACATACAGGCAATCCCGGAGCCAATGTTTCGCACAGCGCGTAAGTGGCTGAGTTAATTTAATCTCGAACGAGCGCGCGCCGGGCACACGGGTGCCGAGCCTTTTCGATTTCGGACAGTGATGTTCGGGGGCGAAGCCATTATTGGTAGTTTTTCGTAGAAAATCAGCTCCAGATTCTGTGTGCGAAAGCCCCTATTCGGAACGTCAGATTGACGAGATTTAGCCTAACAATCTGGAGCAACGATGTATCACCATTTAAAGAAATTGATGTACACGGTCCGGGTCGACACGCCCGATCCGGTATTCGGGAAAATGCTGCTTGAACAATTTGGCGGAGCAAATGGAGAACTTGCCGCCGCAATGCAGTATTCCATTCAGGGACTCAATTGCGACGATCCCGGGCGCAAAGATCTTCTAATGGACATTGGAACCGAGGAACTGAGCCATCTGGAAATAGTGGGAACCTTAGCGCGCATGCATCTCAAGCCGATGAAGCGCGAAAGAAGCGCGGCCGAAGCCGATCCGCTGATTGCGATCGTGGGTGGCGGCGGAGTTTCTTTAAATAATTCGGCGGGAAATCCGTGGACAGCGGACTACCTGAAGATTAGCGGTCAGTTGGAAGTGGACTTACGCAACAATATAGCGGCCGAAGCGCGCGCCAAAATCACCTATGAAAATCTGATCAACTTTACGCAGGATCCGGGCACCATCGATGCCTTGAACTTTCTCATGACGCGTGAGATTACACATATGAAAGCGTTCTCGCTAGCTCTCGACAGCATGGGACGCGCTCCTTTCTCCATCGGGCAACTTCCTCCTAATCCCGAATGGGTCAACAAATACTTCAATGACTCGACCGGCGAAGGCGATCACGGCGCAAAGGACGAGCGAGGGCCATGGAACGAAGGCGGCGATTGGGAATACGTGGAATCGCCCGTAGTGGAAGCATTCAAAACCTCGGCTGCTGCCGCCGGTGGATCGCGCACACGAAAGTAGCATCAATCGCTGCCCTACACTGGGAGGGAGATGAGCAAAAAATACGCTTCCCCGCCCTCGATGACGATTGACCCTTCAAAGAAGTACGCAGCGACCTTGGACACGTCAAAAGGAAATATCGTTGTCGACCTTTTTGCGAAGGACGCACCTAAAACAGTAAACAATTTTGTGTTTTTGGCGCGCGATGGATTTTATGACGGCACGGTATTTCATCGCGTGATTGCCGATTTTATGATTCAAGGTGGTGATCCGGAAGGAAGCGGCCGGGGCGGTCCCGGCTATCGCTTTGAGGACGAGACAAAAGACAACCCACACAAGCACCAAGTCGGATCTTTGTCCATGGCTAATGCGGGCCCAAACACAAATGGTAGCCAGTTCTTCATTACCCATGTAGTTACAGACTGGCTGGATGGCAAGCACACGGTCTTCGGCAAAGTGCGCTCGGGACAAGAAGTTGTGAATGCCATCAAACAGGGGGATAAGCTCAATTCGGTCAAGATTGAAGAATCATGACCAGGGACGATGCCTGGCAAATCGTCTGCGAATTTGTGCAGAGCGATAGTCTACGCCGGCACATGCTGGGTGTGGAAGGCTGCATGGTCGCTTATGCCACGAAATTCGGCACCGATCCGGAGCCTTGGGCGGTAACCGCGCTTCTGCACGATTTTGATTGGGAGATTCACCCGAATGCTCCCGACCACCCGATGAAGGGTGAACCACTGCTGGCAGAACGCGGCGTCGATGAGTCGATTCGCCGCGCCATTCTTTCACACGCCAATTACAGCGGCGTACCCCGCGAGTCGCTTCTTGAGCGCGCGTTATTTGCCTGCGACGAGCTGACCGGCTTTCTGACGGCTTGTTCGTACGTCAAGCCCGGACGGAGCATCTACGAAGTCGATGTTCCATCCGTAAAGCGAAAGCTAAAGGATAAGGCTTTCGCCCGCAACGTGAAGCGCGAAGATATCGTTACGGGCGCACAGGAATTAGGCATTCAGCTTGACGAGCACATAGCCTTCTGTATCGAAGCGATGAAGGCCCGCGCTGTTGAGCTTGGATTGTCCGGTATTAATGCCGCGAATCATAACGCGCCCGAGCCTCGCGAAGCTGTGTAACATCTTGCAGCAGCGCATTGCGGCTTTGGGCCATTAGTGTGTTGTGGTCCAGAACGGCTTGCACGTCCCCTATAACGTGATCCAGCTTGTCCTTATCGAAGTGCCCTTTCGTCAGGTGCCGGTCGAAATCTGAAAGGTTCTTCTGCGCATTGCGGTATCGCTCGCGCTGATCATGATCGCTGTTTCCGGATTCAGCGGCCATTTGGAGATCCTGCTGTGTCCGTTCAATCAAATGGCGCAAACCTTCATGTTCACCGCGTCCATAGTCGTGCCCATAATCCTGGTATGCAGTTGCGGCCATCAACGGCACGCCGGCTCCGAACACCAAGCCGCAACTAAGCGTGGCCACAGCTATCGACTTACTCAAAGGTCTCATGTACAATCTCCTCCATTCCCACCTTGTAAGACGCTTGGAAAGGCAGAGATTTTACGAGAAGTTAATTGACTGGGAATTAATTTAACTACACTAAGTTCCTAGGAAACATTACTGGGCCGAAGAGGTCAAACCGCAGAGAAGGAGGGCATTGGATGCTGCGGTACGCGTTGATCTTCCTTATTATCGCAATCATTGCGGGAATCCTTGGCTTCGGAGGCATTGCGTTCGCGGCTGCAGGGATTGCGAAGATTCTGTTCTTTATTTTCTTGGTTTTGTTCATCATTGGGCTTATCATGCACCTCGGCCGGGGAAGGCCAGCCGTATAGCTCGGCTTCTAAGGTCCCTAATGCTTTGAGCCCGAGATGAGCAGGCGGGAAAGCGTCAGACCGAGTCTGAGTTTAAGTCTTCGCCTCGCTGAGAGGCGCGGATCATCCATTCTGGTGTGACGCTTTCCTGCCGAATGTGACCTTACGCATGTTGCGCTTTGTGCTTACCCTCTGCGAATTCTTCAATCATTTTTCTGTTAAACGCCGGAATATCATCCGGTTTCCGGCTCGTCACTAAACCTTGCTCGGTAACGACTTCCTGATCCACCCAATTACCGCCGGCATTGCGGATATCGGTTCGCAGAGACGGCCAGGACGTTAATGTTCGTCCCTTCACGACATCAGCTTCCACAAGCATCCATGGGCCGTGACAAATCGCCGCAACTGGTTTATGGGCTTCGAAAAAAGACCGGACGAACTGAACCGCTTCAGGATTCTGACGAAGGTGGTCCGGGTTCATGACCCCGCCGGGGAGCATTAACGCATCGTAGCTGTTGGGGTTGGCCGATTTGAGGTTAACATCAACTGTCACAGAGTCGCCCCAGTCAGTGTGATTCCATCCCTTAATCTTGTTATCTTTCGGCGAAATAACTTCTGTCTTCGCTCCTGCCGCCTCCAGCGCCCTTCTTGGCTCGATTAACTCTACGTATTCGAAGCCTTCAGTGGCAAGGATCGCGATTCGTTTGTTGACTAATTGATCGCTCATTACTATTCCTCAACAAATTGGATTCGCGATCAACGCCGCCGTTTCCGACCTATGGCAAGCCGCGGCGATCGATAAGGAACAATACGAGCACGATGATGACTAGCAGCCCTAACCCGCCGCTTGGGTACCAACCTAAACCCCAGCCCTGCGAATAGGGCCAACTCGGTAACATCCCTATTAAGAGCAAAAAAAGTATGATGATCAGCAATAAACGGAGCATTCAGGCACTCCTTCCCGGCACGTAGCGATATTTACGGTATCAGAATTACGAACCAGGCCGCTATTCAGTTCGGTACTAGGTGAGGCCCAGTTCGTTATTTGACTCGAGCGCTTCAAATTCCATGACCATGCCGGAATTTTGGAGCGCTTCTTTGAAATCCTGGTCTCGCCCTGGCGCCACATCGTACTCCCAAATCTCGCCCGAAAGGCTAAGGAAAGCATCATCCTCTTCCATCTTGTCGGACGAATGAACGGCAGGAGGCTCGAGACGTCCGATAAATAGCGAGTCGACAACTATGCCGTCTTCAAGTTGCGTGTCCAGATAGGTGGTCGGCTTGTCTGCGCTCTCACCGTGGCGGTTGGATCGTTCCCGAAAAATAACGCGATATTTCATCGTGCGCACCGTTCAGGAGCCGGTTGAGGTCACCTTCTGCTCCGTCGATTTCGCCAGTTCGAGATGTTCTTGCAGGGTCGGCAGCGTCGTAGATGCAAAATTCTTGATGTCGGGATTTGCCCCTTTGTTCGCTTCTTTCTGAAATTCTTTTACATCCTCCTCATGATCTTTGACCATCGCCTTCATATAGGCTTTGTCAAAGGCAGGACCGGAGAGGTCTCTGAGCTGGTTGTAGAGCGACTGGTCCTTGGCATCCATGGTGCTTGGGAGTGTCATGCGATCTTTTCCGGCTGCCTCTTTTAGCTGATCGTTGGCCTTCGAGTGATGGTCGATCATTTTTTGGGCAAACGACTTAACATCGGTGCTGCTCGCCTTTTCGAGCGCCAATTGCCCGAGCTTGACTTCAGCGAATCCGCCCTGAGCCGCTTTAAGAGCGAATGTCGCATCGCTGGATTTCATCATCTTCTTGGCGCCATTATCCAGGTGATTGCCGGCAGGAGCCTGCGCAGCGAGCAGGCCAGGAGCCAAGGTTAGTAGAAAACACAGGCAGCCGGCGGCGCCAATTTTGTTAATCCGCGTCATTTCAGGAGCACCTCCTCAGATTGGACCTCATCGTGCTGAACCAGTTTCATCCGGCTGACAAGTCCGCATATCTGAAGATTTTCTATCTTCATAAAGACATTGATCACGGTGAAAATCATAAAGGCTGTTATTGCCGAGTTTTTGTAGCGCTCCGGATGTTTACGGGCTACGGGAGAGATATTACTTGGACAGCTGGCTACTAAAAATTGAACTTGACGGCGAGTGGGAAGAGTGTGCGTACAAGACGCGTTCGGAAGCCCTCAGAGCATTCCTCGCGCTGGTCAATGACTACGCGACTCGTATCCGAAAAGCCATCCTCTTTTCACCGGCACGGAAAGATCGTTGGACGATCGGCACTCCGTTCCCATTTTCGGGACTTATTCATTAGTCAAGCCCAAAACACTGACAACGACTCTCCTGAGGGCGCTGGCGGTATCGTGGCGGTGCTGATTGCGCGGTTGACGACGACACGTCAGCCCAATTTGCAGACCGGAAACGTTTCCATCGCAATCCCGCCGTAGAGGTGCTGGCAAGGGTCGATCATGGTTGTGAATTCAGGGCTCCGCCATAGAGAGCAAAGCCGTTGCACCCTATCGACAGCCGGGCGCATCCGAAGCATATTGATGTTAAAGAAAGAAGAGGATTTTCATGCCGCAGACATCTACAGCTAGCATTTCAGGGTTCTCTCCGGGAAAACCCATTCTGATTTTAATTTGGATTCTCTCCGTTCTCGAAGCCGCGTTATTCTTGTCCGTCGGCTTTCCTAAGCTTTTGAGCGTCCCCATCATGGTAAGTGAGTTTGCCAAAATCGGTTTGGGCCAATGGTTCCGATATCTGACCGGCGCGCTGGAAGTGATTGGCGCGGTCGGGTTGCTGATTCCGAAATTTAGCGGCTATGCGGCTCTGATCCTCTGCGCGGTTATGGTTGGGGCGATCATCACCATTTTGAAAGTCCTCGGCGGGCCGCCGACACTTCCCATCATTCTGCTGATTATTTCGGGGGTTATCGCGTACTTCCGCCTGCGCGGCGGCGCGAGCGTGCGCAGCTAAGCTCCGTGCTTTCGTTCCGATCTCTGCTGCTCCATCACGGCTATCTATTTCTTTTTTTCTACATACTGACCGTGCAGCTCGGTGTGCCTATACCGGCCGATCCCGTTCTGCTGGTTATGGGCGCGATGGTGGGAGATCACCGGTATGTCCTGGCGTTGTCCATCCTGGCGGTTCTAGCGGCGGCACTCACCGGCGATTATCTTTGGTACGAGTTAGGCCGGTCCCGTGGACGTTCGATCCTGAGGACGCTGTGCAGACTTTCGCTCGAGCCCGACGGCTGTATCGGGAAAACAGAAGCAATGTTTAGCAGGCGAGGCGCCACTGCGCTCCTGTTTGCAAAGTTCATTCCGGGCATGAGCCTGGTTTCGATGTCTCTGTCGGGCGCCACGCGCATGCCGCGCCGCCAATTTGTTTTGATGGATGCCGCGGGTTGCCTCATCTGGGCGACCACGTACCTGGTCCTTGGCGATCTGTTGCATAACCAGATAAACGCCGTCATTGGTTTCCTCGGACTCTTCGGCCGCCGGGCCGGTCTGACGATTTTCGCGCTCCTGGCCCTGTATATCTGTTACCGGCTCTTTCAGCGCTGGCGATTCCGCCGCGAATTGCGCATGAATCGCATTACGCCGGAAGCCGTAATGGCATTGATCGAGAAGCAGAAGGCGGTTACGATTGTCGATCTCCGAAGCCGTTCGGACATCGAGCATGAGGGTTGGAAAATCGCCGGCGCACTGACCATAAAACCCGACGAACTGCGCTCACGTTCTGGCGAAATTCCAGAAAACCAGGACATCATTCTCTATTGCAGTTGACCCAGCGAGGCCACGAGCGCCCGTGCGGCGCTGCAATTAAAGAGAGCAGGAGCGACGCGTGTTCGTCCATTGGCGGGCGGTTTCGACGGCTGGCGTAAGCTGGGTTATCCGCTCGAGCCCGTTGCGGAGACGCTTCCGATACACTTGCAGAATTGAACCGGATTCTGTGCGAGTCTGGTAACACTATCTATGGCAATGGCAAGCGCGGGCGGAGACTCTATCTCTACCGTTCACGACCAGAAACTCGGCTATAACCGTTTCCTTCTGCTGGTAGCGGGCTTCGGCGGTTTGCTCTACGGAGTGGATGTAGGCATTATCGGGGGTGCGCTGCCGTACCTGGAAGCCACGTCGGGCTTAAATGCGGGGCAGCTTTCGATCATCGTGGCAGCCGTGCTGCTGGGCAGCGTGATCTCTACTCTGTTCGCCGGCATGCTTGCCGACTGGATGGGGCGGAAGCCGCTGATGACGCTCAGCGGGATCGCTTTTGTCGCCAGCATTCCAATCATCGCGCTTGCACATGGCTACGGCCCGCTGTTTTTTGGCCGCCTATTACAGGGAATCAGCGGTGGGTTTATCGGAGTCGTAGTACCGCTTTACCTGGCTGAGTGTCTGGTAGCGTCGACGCGAGGCAAAGGCACCGGCGTCTTCCAATGGCTTTTGACGCTGGGTATTGTCGCGGCGGCATTGATCGGCATTTATTACAGCTATCGCGTCGAAGACGTCGCTCGAAGTGCCAGCGCAGCGGCCCTGTTTGCCTTTAAGGATCAAGCGTGGCGCCGTATTTTCTGGGTTTCCCTTCCTCCGGGGATTTTATTTGTGATCGGCAGTTTGCTGGTTGCCGAATCTCCGCGCTGGTTGTTCCGGCGTGGGAAAAAAGACGCGGCCCTTACAGCGCTTCTCCGTTCCCGCAGCACAGAACAAGCGCACGTTGAATTGCATGAGATGGAGGAGGCCGCGGCCACCGAACAGCGCAAAACCTCACTGGGCAAACAAGTCAGGGATTCGCTTCTTCGCCGGAAATATGTGATTCCATTCGTCCTGGCGTGCATCATCCTGTTCTGCAACACGGCGACCGGAATCAACTCCATCATCGGCTACAACACGAACATCCTGCTACAGAGCGGCCTTTCGGACGTTCAGGCGCACTGGGGCTACGTCATTTTCACGGTACTGAATTTTTTAATGACGATCGGTGGTCTGCTGCTGGTCGACAAGAGCGGACGGAAGTTCCTGCTGACCTTGGGCTCTGCCGGAATTATCGTATCGTTGACGGTTACCGGCCTACTTTTTCATCGCACGGAACAGCGGCAAGTGGATTTCCGCGATGCTCTGCAATCCATGGTTACACCGGACGAGACGCTTACGCTTCGCTTCGACGCGGATGAAGCAGGCAAGCTGCTGGCCACCAATAGCGAAGCCGCGCAAAAAATCGACGCCGGTCGCGCTTCGCTGGTCGTGGTCTACTCATATGGCGGATTCACTGCGGAAACGAATGTTGCGCGCTCGGAAGAAAAAGCCGCTCCGCCCATTCGGATCACTCGCGCGAGCGCGGTACCGGCTAACGCCGTGGAGGCGTTTTCGAAAAACCCGTTTGCCAATTTGGATGTAGCTCGCACCGCTCCGCTCAAAATTGAAAAAGCTTTTATCAGCCCCGTGCCGGATCAACGGAACGGCTGGCTGGTGGCGATCACCCTATACGTATTCATGGCGTTTTATGCAGTCGGCCCCGGCGTGTGCGTCTGGCTGGCGCTTTCCGAGCTGATGCCGACACGTATCCGATCCAATGGCATGAGCATTGCGCTGGTAATAAACCAAGTCGTTTCCACAACCCTGGCGGCGATCTTCTTACCTATTACGAGCAATTACGGCTATTCGACAATATTTTTTGTTTTTGCTGGTTTTACGGTAATCTATTTTGTGACCGCTGCGTTTTTCCTGCCTGAAACAAAAGGCAAGACACTCGAAGAAATTGAAGAGTACTTCGAGAAGGCTGGTAACAAGCCGGGCTTCGTGATAGCCTCTTCTCCTAAGGACGAGTAAACCGCCCCAGCCGTGGCCCGTACGGCCCAAAAAGAGGGCTTCCAAAAAAAGAAACTCGAACCACCACTTGTTCTGAAACCGTTAAGCGATTGGCAAGTCCAATCCAGAAATGAAAGGATCTTAATGAAGGTCTGGACACGTGACGTTCTCCGCGAGTTCGTCCATAACAAGCTTGATGGCTACCGCTTTATTGTCGTATCGAATCGCGAGCCGTTTGAACACAAAAGAGTTGGACGCCGGACTGAATGTACTCAGCCGGCTAGTGGAATGGCCAGCGCCCTCGATCCGGTGATGCGGGCATGTGGCGGACTCTGGATCGCGCACGGTAGTGGCGATGCAGATAAACAAACCGTCGATCAGTTCGACCGCGTTCAGGTTCCGCCGGGGTATCCGGAATATACTCTCCGTCGCGTTTGGCTCTCAAAAGAGGAGATGGACGGGCATTACTCGGGACTTTCCAACCAAGCGCTATGGCCCCTTTGCCACGTCGCTTTTACGCGCCCGGTTTTCGATCCGGAGCATTGGCGCATGTACCGCCGAGTAAACGAGCGTTTTGCGGAAGCGGTGCTCGAAGAAGCAGGTAACGATCCTACTTTTGTCTTCATTCAGGACTATCATTTCGCATTGCTACCACGGCTATTGCGCAACGCTAAATCGAACCTGGTGATCGCCCAGTTCTGGCATATTCCGTGGCCGAACCGGCAAGTGTTCAGCTCCTTTCCCTGGCAAGAAGAAATTTTGGACGGACTGCTGGGAAACGATCTGCTGGGATTTCATCTACCGCAGCACTGCCAGAATTTCATTGAGACGGCCAATGCTCTCGAAGCCCGTGTGGACCAAGCCACATCTGAAGTGTGTCGCGGCGGTCATTCGAC
>DAISJE010000064.1:0-13180 GCA_036821665.1 Bryobacteraceae bacterium
TGTATGCCAATTCTTGCATACTATGGATTGAGTGACAGAAGAGCATGGACGACGTGAGCTGGTTTGGCTCGTCGATTCGCTCGACCGGCTGAAGAAATTTCCGCCGCTAGTTCGGCAGAAGCTAGGCTTCGCTCTTTACCAGGCGCAAATCGGGCAGAGGCACGAAAGCGCGAAGATGCTACGCGGTTTTCCGGAAGCGGTTTGGCAGGTACGAGCAGATGATCAGAGCGGGACATTTCGTACGGTGTACTTGACGCAAGTTGGGGGAGCGATTTACGTGCTTCATGCTTTTCAGAAGAAGTCGACCTCTGGAATCGCGACGCCAAAACGAGAATTGGACCTGATCCGACAGCGTATTCAGCTTGCTCGTAACTTAGCCGGGAAGAAAGGGGATTGAAGATGCGCAAACGTGAGTTCATAGCAAGTTCCGGGAACGTTTTTGAGGATCTGGAGTTGCTAGATGCCGATGATCTATTGGCAAAAGCCGAATTGGCGGCAAAGATCATCGCGGAAATTCAGCGCCGGAGACTGACGCAGGCCCAAGCTGCGAAGATTCTCGGGATCGATCAGCCAAAGATATCGGCCATAAAGCAAGGTAAGCTTTCGGGCTTTTCAATAGAGCGTCTGCTGCGGTTCCTTCTTTTGCTTGGGCAGAACATCGAGATCAGCATCAAAGGCCGCTCGAAGGCGGGCTCGACAGCACGGCTGCGGGTTGCGTGATTTGGGAAAGTAGAATGGCGGGGACGACGGGGCTCGAACCCGCGACCTCCGACGTGACAGGCCGGCGTTCTAACCAACTGAACTACGTCCCCTTTTGTGGCGGAACCGTCGGACATCCGCAGGATAGCATAGACTTGCCATTTGACCACGGGCGCGCCGACGCCCGGCTGTAAGCACTTACATCCGGTTTCAGCATAATAGAGGTGTGCCAGTTGTAACAGAACGGCGGCCAACTCCGGAACAGTTGTTGGAGCGCCTCGAAAAAGAGGAAGAGCACCAGGGTCGAGGACGCCTCAAAGTCTTTTTGGGCTACGCCTCGGGAGTGGGGAAAAGCTTTCGAATGATCGACGAAGGTCGCCGGAGGCACGAGCGCGGTCAGGATGTCGTCGTAGGTGCTATTCAACCGAAACTCTCTGCTGGCGTTGCGCAAGCGGTTTCCAAGCTTGAGATCATCCCGCTTGTCAACGTAAACGGCACGCTCATCATGGATGTTCCCGCTCTACTCCACCGGGCGCCAAAAGTCTGCCTCGTGGATGGCCTCGCATATGACAATCCGCCCGGATCGGCCCACGAAAAGCGATGGCAGGATGTTGCGCAACTGCTAGAAGCGGGAATCTCGGTCATCACCTCCGTGAACCTACAACATATCAGCGAAAAAACCATAGAAGTGGAGTCCATTACCGGCAGACACGTGAACCAGACGGTCCCGCTGGCCTTTTTGCAAACCGCGGACGAAATTGTGGTGGTCGATGCGCCGCCTCAGAATTGCACGGGGATTTCCGATGACACAAAACCGGAAAATACGCCGAAATTAACTCAGCTACAGCTTTCCGAGTTGCGCGAAATTGCCCTGCTGCTGGCGGCCGACGTCGTGGACAAGCAACTCGAACGCTATCTCGTTCGTCACGGCGTCCAGCAGACATGGGGTACCCAGGAGCGTATCCTGATCTGGCTTTCACCACGTTCGGATTCGGAACGGATGTTAGCAAGCGGCGCCCGGAACCGCGACCGTTTTCATGGCGAATTGATCGTGGCGCACATGAACCGGCCGGACTGGTCCGGCGAGGAGCGTACGAAATTGGAGCGCGGCGTTACGATTGCCAAACAAAAGGGCGCCGACATCGTCGAACTGAACGGAGAAGACCCGGTCAGCACAATTCTTGAATTGGCCCGCCAGCGCGGAGTCACACAGATCTATGTCGGACACAAGGGTCGTGAGAACTGGTGGGAGCGGGCCTTCGGCAGCGAGTTGGATCGATTAATCCGAGCTGCGGAGGGGATAGATGTTCGTGTGTTCCCTCATTGCTGAGATCGAGCCACGAAAAACATCCGCCCGAGTCCCAGATCGGATGTAATACCCGCGTTTTTTGCAGAGATCGCCTCAACGTGCTGGAATCCGACTCGGTTCAGACAGAGCAGAATTTCCGATTGCGGGTAGCAACGCTGCTCTACTATGCTCCGGTGCTGCCGCCAAAGGTTGTCCTCATTAGTTTTCACAAACCAGATCAGCTCTGTAAACGCGATTTGAGATACCGGATCGTATTTGCCACGAACCATTCCTACCCTGTGCTCGTCCATCTCGACCGACCACTCACGCAAGTCCATCGAATACGCCTCGGCCAGGTTCATATCGAAGACGAAGAGCCCACATGGTTCGAGAATTCTATGAACGCTTTCGAAAACGCGCTGCAAGCGGTCCAAGCTAAGAATATGATTGAGCGAATCGAACGTGGAGAGCACAGCGTCGTAAGACGCCTCGAGACTCAATGCCGTGGCATCCTGGACGCGTAGATCGGTTCCAGGCAGTTCTTTTTTAGCGAGTGCGATTAGTTCCTGAGAATTATCGATGCCCGTCACTCGATATCCACGCTTAACGAGCTCTTTCGTGACGTGCCCGGAACCACAGCATAAATCAAGCAGGCGCGCGCCAGGCCGTAGATTTGCAAAAAAGAGCTGTTCCAAGGCCGGCATTGCGGCGGGCAAATACCAATCTGCCCACAGTGAGTGATACATCTCCGCGATCTCATCGTAGGCGGAGGGAGCGCTTTCCATTCCGATTCGAGCTTAGCGCGCGACTTCCGTACATCCCCAATCAGAGAAGGTGGAAGTCGACCTGGATCTTGACTCTGACGTTTACCGCTTTACCGGCTTTAGTTCCCGGTTCGAAGCGCCATTCTTTGAGCGCATCGAGCGCACTGTGGTCTTGCGCGGCGCTGAGTCCTTTTACGACCTGCATGTCGGTCAGATTGCCATGTGTCCTGACGACGGCCGATACGGTTACGGTACCTTCGACAAATGCTTCGTTTGATTTCGTCGAAAACGCGGGCTCAACAGAGTGTACAAGCTTCGGACGAGTAACGTCGCCACCCGGCTCATAAATCGGGTCCGAGCCTACTTTTATCGGCTTTTTATCTTTCGAAGCTGAATCATCTGTTTCTGCAAGCGCGCGCATGCCGCAGAGGCCCGCCGCACAACTGCTTATAAAGGCTCTCCGCGTTGAGCCTGAAAACACCTCGTCCTCCTGAAGCAAGCGAATGTCAGAACAGACGACGATGGCACCGACTGGGTTACGTTGGCCTCACGGGGCAAACGTCTAATGCCGCGGGTTCTACGGCTTCCCGAACCCGAATCTTGCGAACACGGCCTGTCCATCCGCGCCGCGCAAGAATTCGAAAAATTTGCGCGCCGCTTCCGCGTTCTTTGAGGCGGCTACGATGCCGGCCTTCTGTAGAATCGGCTGGTGCCATTCTGCCGGGATGAGCTGCGGATTTTTCTCTTGTAGCAGCGAATCCGACGTGATTACCGCATCGGCGTTCCCGCTATCAAACAATTGGAGAGTTTGGCGCACGTTTTCGCCATAAACGATCTTCGGCCGGACGGCGGTCCAGATCCCCGCGTGCTCCAGGGCTTCTTGGGCGGCCACTCCGTAGGGCGCCAGTTTCGGGTTCGGCAGCGCTACGAAACGAACCCAATTCTGCGTTAAATCGCTGACCGGGTGGTGCTTCCCATCTCGCCAAAGGATTGCCACACGGCCTACTGCATACGGCGCAATCGAAGCGGCATCCAATTTACCAGCGGCCTGTAGGCGATCAATGTACTGAACGTTGGCTGACAGAAAGACATCGTACGGAGCGCCATTCTGAATCTGTTGGGACAGGATGGCACTCGAGGCCGTTACCCAGTTAATATGAATGCCCGGATCTCTTTTACCAAACGAACTCGCAAGAGGACCTTCGAGGTCGGTCAGGTCGGAGGCAGCAGCAACGACGAGTGTAGCCTGCGCTACACAGGTTTGAGCAAAGAAGAGAGTCGCTACTACCAACCAACTTGACAATTGGAGACTCATATTCAATAATAAGACTGTGCTAAGGACGCCCGCTGCCGTATGCGGACTGGGCGGAGGATGGGAATTAAACACACATGAGTAAGATTATCGGAATTGATTTAGGTACCACGAATTCGGTCGTGGCAGTAATGGAAGGCGGTCAACCCGCCGTCATTCCCAACCAGGAGGGTGGGCGTACAACTCCGTCGGTTGTTGCGTTTACGAAGAATGGTGAGCGTCTGGTAGGGCAAGTGGCCAAGCGCCAGGCGGTAACGAACCCGGAAAATACGATTTATTCGATCAAGCGCTTCATGGGCCGCCGTTTGAACGAAGTGGGCGAAGAGATGAAGCTGGTGCCCTACAAAGTGGTTGCCGGGGAAAACGGCGATGCGCGGGTAGAGATACAGGGCAAGAAGTACTCCCCGCCCGAGATCTCCGCGATGATTCTAACCAAATTGAAGGAGGCTGCGGAAGCCTACCTGGGCGAGAAGGTTACTAAGGCGGTTATTACCGTCCCGGCTTATTTCAATGATTCGCAGCGGCAGGCGACTAAAGACGCCGGTCAGATCGCGGGCCTTGAGGTGATGCGTATCATCAATGAACCGACGGCGGCGGCGCTGGCGTACGGCCTCGATAAGAAGAAAGACGAGACTATCGCTGTGTATGACTTTGGCGGTGGTACGTTCGACATCTCGATCCTCGAAGTCGGCGATGGTGTAGTCGAGGTGAAATCGACCAACGGCGATACGCACCTGGGCGGTGACAACATCGACCAGCGCATTATCGACTGGCTGGTGCAGGAATTCCAGAAGAACGAAGGAGTCGATCTTTCTAAAGATCAAATGGCGCTTCAGCGGCTAAAAGAAGCGGCCGAGAAAGCGAAGATTGAGCTTTCGACTCTACTCGAAACCGAAATCAACCTGCCGTTCATCACGGCTACTCAGACCGGCCCGAAGCACCTGACGGTAAAGCTGACGCGGGCGCGGCTGGAGCAGATGGTGGATGACATTCTGCAACGATCTGTCGGGCCGTGCAAACAGGCTTTACAGGATGCCGGCGTGACGCCTCAGAATATTGACGAGGTAGTTCTAGTCGGCGGTTCGACTCGTATGCCGAAGGTACAACAAATGGTGCGCGACCTGTTCGGCAAGGAACCGAATAAGAGCGTGAACCCGGATGAAGTCGTCGCAGTTGGCGCTGCCGTACAAGGCGGCGTGTTGGGCGGCGAAGTCAAAGACGTGCTGCTGCTCGACGTTACTCCGCTGTCGCTCGGCATTGAGACACTGGGCGGCGTGTTCACCAAGCTGATTGAGCGCAACACAACTATTCCGACGCGCAAGAGCGAAGTATTTTCAACAGCGGCCGATAGTCAGACGTCGGTAGAAATCAAGGTTTATCAAGGCGAGCGGTCGATGGCGCGCGATAACCGGATGCTTGGAGTTTTTCAATTGGTCGGCATCCCCCCGGCTCCGCGCGGCATTCCGCAGATTGAAGTGGAATTCGATATCGATGCGAACGGGATCCTGAACGTTAAGGCGAAGGATCGCGCGACGAATAACGAACAAAAGATCACCATCACATCCTCTTCCGGTCTAAGTAAGGAAGAAGTGGATAAGATGGCGCGCGATGCGGAATCGCACGGGGCCGAGGACCGCAAGAAAAAGGATGAGATTGAAGCGCGCAATCGCGCGGATGCGATGGTCTACAACGTCGAGAAGATGTTGAAGGAGCATCGCGACAAGATCTCGGAATCGGATGCTAAAGAGGTTGAATCGGCGATCGAGGACGTTAAAAAGGCCATGGCCGAAGGCGGTCTCGACAAGATTAACTCGGCGACCGACAAACTCACCACCGCTAGCCACAAGTTGGCGGAGGCGATGTACAAGTCGCAGAGTGCGGCAGCGGGTACCGGAAACGGAGCTGGTGGTCCGGGCGCCGGGGCCGGTGAACCGAAGCCGGAAGAAAAGAAAGACAACGTTGTAGACGCCGAATTTGTCGACGTCGACGATAAAAAGTAAATAAATCAACGTAGGGGCCGGGCATGCCCGGCCCCATGTGTGTCATGCCTTCTGCCACTAAAAAAGATTATTACGAAATACTCGGGGTCGCCCGAAGCGCGGATGCCGATGAGATCCGCAAGGCATATCGCCGGCTTGCGCGCAAGTACCATCCGGATCTAAACCCAGGCGACAAAGCTGCAGAAGAGCGGTTTAAGAATGTCCAGGAAGCGTACGACATTCTGAATGATGAGAAGAAGCGTTCCGTTTACGATCAGTACGGTTTCTATTCGGACAACATTCCTCCGAATGGAGCGGGCCCGAGCGCCGGTCCGGGCGGAATGAACTTCGAAGGATTCGACTTTGCCGAGTATCTACGGCAACAGCAACAGCAGCGTTCCACCGGACACGAGGAATCGGAGGGTTTCGCAGGCGGCGGTGGCTCTTTCCGCGATATCTTCAGCCAGATGTTTGGTGGCGGCCGCGCGCGTCAGACCGCTCCGCAACCCGAGCGTGGCGCGGACCTTGAATACGGCTTGAACGTAGACTTTTGGCAGGCCATACGAGGTACGCAGGTGCGTCTCAGCATTACGCGTCAGGAGACCTGCGACACTTGCCACGGGACAGGTTTCGCTGGTAAGGGCGTTGCGGTGTGCCCGGAATGCGACGGCACCGGAACAGTAACACAAATGGCCGGAGCCATGAAATTTAATCTCACTTGCCCGCGTTGTGGGGGGAGCGGCCGGCTGAACAACGTCTGCCCCACCTGCAAGGGGGAGGGACATGTTCCAAAGCAGGACACTGTGGACGTGAGAATTCCGCCGGGCGTCGCTTCCGGATCGCGGCTCCGAGTGGCCGGCAAAGGAAACGCGGGAACTGCAGGGGGTCCTGCCGGCGACCTTTATATTACGGTCCGGGTAGAAGAGCATCCGTTTTTCAAACGAGACGGCGACAACATCAACATCCAGGTTCCTGTTACAGTCAGCGAAGCGGGCCTGGGAGCGAAAATCGAAGTGCCCACAATCGACGGCCGGTCGTTGTTAAAGATTCCGCAAGGAACGCAAAATGGACAGAAGTTCCGTCTGCGTGAGAAGGGAGTCCTCAACATGCGCAAGAATTCACGGGGCGATGAGATTGTTGAAGTCTTGCTGCAATCGCCTGACGTGCATGACGAGCGGACCCGGGAACTGCTACGTGAACTGGCGCAAGTGCAAAACGGTGATGTGAGGGCCAACATCTGGAATCAGGTTCAGCAACCCTCGGCATAACAGGGAGCGGCAATGGGTAAAACGAAAAAGGCGGCGTATATGATTTCGGCGGTAGCCGAGCAGTACGCCATTCATCCGCAGACGCTTCGGCTCTATGAGCGCGAAGGATTGTTGGCTCCATCCCGCAGCGAAGGAAACACGCGGCTTTATACCGAAGAAGACCTCCAAAGACTGGAAATCATTCTCAAGCTGACGCGCGAACTTGGCGTCAATCTCGCAGGTGTCGAGATCATCCTGAACATGCGCGAAAAGATGGATGCCATGCAAAAGCAGATCGAGGGCTTCATCAAAACGCTGAATCGCGAACTCTCGCAACGGGCCGCTGCCCGCCCTGCCGAAAGCCGATCCTTGATGCCTGTCATTCAGATCAACACGGCCACGATCCGCACCGAAGCAAAACGGCCCTCCGAAGCCAAGCGTAGAGCGCGATAGTAATTCAGGATCCTGCTGAGCACCAGACCGAAGGAGACGGCTTATCTGGTTCCGGCGTCGTGCTTCTCGGTTTTGCCGTACTTATCCAGAAACTCGTAACGTGCCATGTGTTGCGCCGGTGCGGCGTGCGGGTTGAAATTCAGGTGCATGACCTGATATCCGTCCTGCTTGTCGTAGCGGGGCCATTTCGGCAAGTCATCGCCATTCGGGTCGCCATTTTTGGCGAAGTTGGTCCAATAGGAGGACATGTCGTCCGAGAGCTTCCGGTCCTCGGGACGCCACGGCAAATTCTTCGACGGCAGGGCCTCGAACACAAACTCGATTTCGGCCGAGTGATAGGCGCCGTGTGATTCCTTCTCAGTGCTGTCCGCTGCAGCGGGGGGAGCGTCCTCAAATTTGTACCGGTAGACGGGAGATTTTCCGGTTTCGAGTTGCATTTGAAGCCATTTCCATGTCGAGAATCCGATAAACTGATCGCCGGCCAGATCCTGAGCCGAACGCTTGGCTTGTTCGTCGTTGCTTGCTGGATAAACTTTCAGCAAAGCTTTGGCCCTATCTCCAAAATGAGAATGCGCCCAAGCGGCAAAGTTTTCCGCCGTTGGCGCTTCTTTTTGGAAAATCGCGTGATAGCTTCCTTCGTCGGCATTCCAGCCCGCCAACAAGGGGACATGCGCTTGTTTGCCGCTCGCGTAAATTTCGGAAACAGGCTCGGGCAGAAAATAACCATCGATGATGGGCTCAAAACGAAAAGCGTTCCGCCCTCCCGTGGAAGCCAACAGCTTATCGGCCGGCATGGCACGCAGGGCTGTAAGGGAATCCGTGCCCAATGACTCCCGCGCGAACTTGGCGTTGTCTTCTTCGGCTTGCGTGAGTGTTTTCGCCTCCAGAGTCGCGCCAAAAAACGCACCGCTCTCACCAATCGCCTTATGAATGAGATTTTTTGAAAGCGGCGATGCCATCAGAGCACTAACGGAAAACGATCCTGCGGACTCGCCGAAAATCGTGACATTATTCGGATCACCGCCGAAAGCCGCGATATTTCGCCGCACCCAATCGAGAGCCGCGGCCTGATCCAGCAAGCCATAATTCCCGGCCGCCTTATGATCTGATTCCTTAGCCAGTTCGGGAAGCGCCATGAAACCGAAAATGCCGAGACGGTAATTCATGCTGACCACCACGACACCTTTTCGGGCCAGATTCTCGCCATCCTGACGCGGCTCGGAGGTAGCTCCCGCAACGAAACCGCCGCCATAGATCCACACCATGACGGGCAAATGGGCATTTGCCGCCTCGCTAGGCGTCCACACATTCAGGTACAGACAGTCCTCGCTCGGTCCTTTGTCGCGAAAAATCATGTCGCCGAACACGTTGGTCTGCATACAGCGCGCACCGAATTCGGCCGCGCTCCTAACGCCGTCCCAACTTGCGGCTGGTTGCGGCGCCTTCCAGCGCAAATCGCCAACCGGCGGCGCCGCATACGGAATGCCCTTAAAGATATGAACCTTTGCATCCGCACTGGTCGAGCCTTGGACAGACCCTTTGTCGGTTTGAACTACGTCTGCCGCAACTACGCATAAGCTGACGCCGAGCATCATTAGCGGGATTGCCGTACACCTGACCACCCTGTTTTTTGTCATTCGACTGTTATATCTGATGGGATTTCACAAAGGCTTGACAGGTTCTTTGGAGCCGGATATATTTAACCTTGTGGTTATTTAACTGCGTGGTTAATAATCGCTTGCTCGCATGGTGAACCTCCTAAATGATTTCAGATTCGCAACTCGCTCCCTGATGCGCTCAAAGGGGCTTACTGCGACGGTCGTGATCACGCTGGCGCTCGGGATCGGAGCGAACGCGGCCATATTCACCATCGTGCGCGGTGTGTTGCTGCGACCGCTTGCCAACCGCGACGAGAACCGGCTGATTTATATACGGCAGAGCGCACGCGGCACGGAAAACGTTACGTTTTCAATACCTGAGATTCAGGACCTGCGTTCGCGAGTAAAGACAATAAGCGCTTTCGGCACCTTTTCGACAATCCCCTTCACTATGGTCGGGCTTGGCGAGCCGCGCGAAGTACGCGCCGGCGTTGTCGACGGGTCTTATTTCGATGTTATGGGCTTGCGCCCAGTGTTGGGACGCTTGCTCGATGCGAGAGATGATGGCCCGAAGGCCGCAGGTGCAGCCGTGCTGACTTATCGCTTCTGGACCGCGGCATTTAAACGCGATCCATCGATCATCGGGAAAGCCGTCCGGTTGGGGACCCGCACGGCGACGATCGTGGGCGTGCTGGAACCGTCGGTGCCATATCCGGCCGAGACCGAAATTATCGCTAATGTGGTAACCAGCCCGCATCATCTGTCAGCGACGATGGTCACCGGACGGGTTCACCGCATGACGGAGCTATTCGGACGGCTCGCTCCCGGCGCAACTCTTGAATCGGCCCGCGCTGAACTTGGTGCCGTATATGGAGGAATGATTAAACAGCACCCGGAGGCATATTCGGCAAATGCGAATTTCAGAATACACGCCATGCGATTGCGCGACCAGATCACGTCGCGCGCACGGACTGTGCTGTGGGTAATGCTGGCCGCATCACTTCTAGTGTTTATCATTGCGTGCTCGAATGCGGCGAACCTGATTCTCGCGCGTACCGTCCGGCGGGAAGGGGAACTCGCAATTCGCGCGGCGCTTGGAGCAAGCACAGGTACGCTTCGGCGAATGCTGCTTGCCGAGAGCCTCACACTGTGCGGAACGGGCGCCACGCTCGGACTGCTCGGTGCGGGGCCTCTGGTTGCAATTCTTGCCCGGTACGCCTCCCGCTTTTCGGTTCGCGCACTGGATCTGAGGGTCGATTCCAGTTTGCTCTGGGTCGGATCAGCGCTGGCAATCGTTGCGGCCGTGTTGCTGGCGTTCATTCCGCGTCTGCCATTAGCAGGCAGATCACACGGCATTGGATTATCGAACAGCAGTCTGCGTATAACCGGTAGCACGAATCGCCAGCTTCGAATTTTTGCCATGACGCAGATTGCCGCGTGCTTTGTCCTACTAGCCGGCGCCGCGATGCTTGTCAAAACGCTATTGACACTTCAGAACGTGCACACCGGTCTCGACACGGATCATGTCCTCGCGGTAAACGTCCCGGTGATGTCATACGGAAAGACCGATAGCCAAATTGTCAATTTCTACAAAGAGGCGGTGCGGCGAATTAAGCAGCTCCCGGCCGTCGACAACGTCGCAATTGGGGCCAACGTTCCGTGGCGCGATACTGACTTCGGATTCGGGCTCGAGTTCTCCGCGGACGGCTACGTTCGCGCGCCGGGTGAAGAAGATCCGCGCGCTCGCTTTCGAATCGTATCTCCCGGCTTCTTCGCGGCGCTTGGAATCCCGATTATCGCCGGGCGCGATTTCACCGATGCCGATCGAAAAGGCAGCGAGCCGGTTGTCATTATCAGCGAGAGCGTCGCTCAACGCATGTTTCCTCATCAGGACGCCCTCAACCGTCACATTATGTGGACCGATCCCGTGATCAAATTTATCGATGTCAGTCCCGCCCCACGGCGCATCATCGGCGTAGCGGCTGATATTGACGACCAGAACATAATTCCTGGGACCGCGCTAACCGTTTATCATCCGTTCGAGCAGCAAGAGCTTTGGGGCGGGCGGCTGTTTGTTCACGCGCATACGAATCCATACGCTCTCGTTCCGCGTATTACACATATTGTTCGCGCTCTCTCGGCGGACCAGCCAGTCGAGCATGCAGCCACGCTTGAGGATATTCGTGCCGAAGTGCTCACGCCCAACAGGCTGGCCGCTGTGGTATTCGGCTGCTTTGCCGCGATTGCGCTGATTATTGCTGTGGTGGGAGTGGCCGGCGTGCTGGCATTTTCGGTAAGCGGGCGAACGCGCGAATTCGGTATCAGACTCGCCGTTGGATCCCAGCCGCAACATCTTGTGAAAGGCGTTATTGCGGAAGGGGCGACGATAGGTGTTGCCGGAATCGGCGCCGGCGCTGCTTTCGGATTCGCATTCGCGCGTGTGGCGGGCAGTTATTTTCACGAGATGCAAATGCCTGGCGCCTTGCCGGTAATTGGATCGATATTGGTACTGCTGACCTCGGCAATTGCTGCATCGGTATTTCCGGCTCTTCGGGCGGCTCGTGTCGATGTGGTTCGGGCACTGCAGTCGGATTGACAGAAGCAGTCAGCGTTCAGCTCTCAGCAGCAGGGGGAAATATCATGATCAACAACAAAGGAACAGGCACCGTTTCGGCAACAGGAGACCGGGAAATCATTGTAAGCCGGACCTTCAATGCGGTGCGTGAACTTGTATTCGACGCCTGGACCGATCCCGAACATGTAGGGCGCTGGTGGGGACCGAAAGGATTTACGACCACCACTTATGAAATGGATGTACGGCCAAGCGGGATCTGGCGCTTCGTCATGCACGGTCCGGACGGTGTGGACTATCCGAACAAGATCGTCTATATCGAGGTCGTGAGGCCCGACCGCCTGGTCTACGATCATACCGGGGGCCTAAAGGACGATATCAATAAGTTTCAGGTCACGGTCACGTTTGTCGAACGGAATGGCAAAACGAATCTTACAATGCGCATGGTATTCCCGTCGGCTGAAGCGCGCGAGCACATCGTAAAGACTTACGGAGCTATCGAAGGAGCGCACCAGACGCTGGAGCGCCTCGCTAGAGAGGTGGAGTCGTAAATACACAAACAGATCGCGCTTTATGTCTGTCGATTACTTGAGCAATACGTTCGCCGCGCTGGCGGATCCGACCCGGCGAGCGATCCTCGCACGGCTCGCCTCAGGCGAGGCGTCTGTTAGCGAACTGGCAGAGCCGTTCGAGATGAGCATGCCGGCCATTTCAAAACACCTGAAGGTGCTCGAACGCGCGGGCTTGATTGCTCGCGGACGTGAGGCACAATGGAGGCCCTGCCGTCTGGAGGCAGCACCGCTTAAAGAGGCCGCCAACTGGCTGGAAGAGTATCGCCGGTTTTGGGAAGAAAGCTTCGATCGCCTGGACGAGTATTTGCGTGAAATCAAGAAAAACAATAAGAAGCGCGTTCGAAAGAAATAGGCGCGCTTCTGCCGCCGCGCTCTGCGCCCGCAGACTACTTTATCTCGACGATTTCTTCGTTCGCGATCCGCGTGATGCGCTCTTCTTTGTTGTTTTTTTCGCAGTACTTTTCTTTCTCGTACCGGACGAGCTTCGCTTCGACGTGCTCTTCTTCGCCGCCTTCTTTTTGCTCGGAATATTCGCTCCGGAACGGCGCGCTTCGCTCAACCCGATAGCAATGGCCTGCTTCCGATTTTTCACTTTTCCGCCGCGACCGGATTTGAGTTCGTGATGCTTGTATTCGTGCATTGTTTTCTGCATCTTTTTACGCACGATTCTTTTCGATTTCGGGCTCGATCCCGATG
>DAISJE010000065.1:0-13028 GCA_036821665.1 Bryobacteraceae bacterium
GGAGCATGGGACCGGAGGATGGACCGGGGAACGTCGGTGATTTTTTCTCCTATCACAGTTTTCGAACACTTCGACACGACGTCGCCCATCGCGCGACACTGGCTGCGTTCACCGGATTTTCCGAGCCGGTAAGCATCAGCTACGCGGGGCGGCCGACAGTTGCGCAAGAACGTGGGGTAAGCGGGAATTTCTTTTCTACGCTCGAAGTAAAACCGGAACTGGGCCGGTTCTTCTCCGACGGCGATGATGCCTACGACGCGCCCGCTGCGGTTGTGGTGTCTTATCGATTTTGGGTGCGCGCGCTCGGTGCGGATCCCGCTGTGATTGGACGGGGCATTCGAATCAACAATCGGCCTTACGTAATTACAGGCGTTCTGCAGCGCGATTTTTACGGCCTCGTCCCAGGCGATGGCGCCGAAATCTATACTCCGCTCCATCACGCATCTTTTTTCATGGAAGCCCGTGACCGCGAGAGGCCCTTGGAAAATGACCGCTTCTGGTGTGTGTCCATTCTGGCACGGCTCGCGCCTGGAGTAACCGCCGCGCAATTGCGCCCGGCCCTTGACGTTCTCTTCCCAACCACTTGGTCACAACGGCCGAAGGACCTTTCCAAAGCTCCGCGCATCCGTTTGGACGAAGGCGAGCGCGGGTTGGGCTTTTTACGGCGTGAATTTCGAAACCCGCTGCTGGTATTGGGCGGCCTGGTCGCTTTATTGCTCGGGATTGCTTGCACCAACATCGCCAATCTATTGCTGGCGCGAGCCGCCGCGCGGCAAAAAGAAGTTGCAATGCGGATCTCGCTCGGATGCAGCCGAGGCCGCCTGATCCGTCAATTCCTGACTGAAAGTGCGATGCTCGCGGCACTCGCGGGCGCCGCAAGTATTGTCGTCTCGTATTTGACCGCGAATCTATTGGGCCAGTTCCTTGCTGAACGCGATGGCTTTCCGATCAGTATTGCTTTCGACTGGCACATAGTCTTGATCGTCGGAATTACGAGCGCGCTGGCACTTCTGTTATTTGGTTTATTCCCCGCGTGGCGCGCGGCTACCCTACCCAGCGCAGTCTGTCTCAAGGAAGGTGCGGGAAGCATCGGAAACGCGGCAGGGCGGAAGTGGACCACCGGAAAGGCGCTGGTGCTCACCCAGATGGCGATGTCGGTTGTGCTCGTCTTGTCTGCGGTTGTCTTTACACGGAACCTGATCGGAATCGAATCCGCCAATCCAGGTTTTGACCGGCGCAACCTGATTTTGTTCGGTCTCCGGCCAGGCACCTCCGGCTATGACGCCTCACACTTGGAGCAGTTCTATTTCAATCTCTCGCAACAACTCGCAACGACCCCGGGTGTTGTGCAAGTCGGTCTGGCATCGATGCGCCCGATGAACGTCGGCGGGTGGTGGGAGGATGTGCGACTTGGACAGCAGGATGCGATCCACGGCGTGTCGATCAACGGCATCAGCCCAGGATACCTGCCCCTCTATGTGTCACATATGGTCGCCGGCCGCAATCTCTCATGGGCGGATGTAACAAGTGACGCGAAAGTGGCGGTCATTAGCGAAGACCTGGCCCGCAAGTTGGGCGGCCTAACCGTCTTAGGACACACGCTTGCCTTTACGGACGGTCCGCCGGGACGGAAACCGCCCGAATTCGAGATCGTTGGTATTGCACCCGTGATCGCGGCTACCTCGATGAAGGAGCGCCCGTTCACGGTGTGGCTGCCGCTTGGGAAGGATGCGAAGGAGGTTACTGTGGTGCTGCGAACGTCGCAGCGGCCTCAGGTCGCATTGCGAGCGGTCGAAGCCACTATGCGACAGATCGACCAGAACCTGCCGCTCGTGGATGTGACTACGATGGAGGAACAAATATCGAAAACACTAAAGCGCGAGCGAATGTTCGCAACATTATGCGATAGCTTTGGCATCCTCGCGCTGGTGCTTTCCGTCGTGGGACTTTATGGCGTGATGGCTTACAGCACCTCACGGCGGCGGGGCGAGATAGGCGTGCGCCTTGCTTTGGGTGCAATGCCCAGAGATGTCCTTGTAATGGTTTTGCGCGAGGGACTGCGTCTCGCTGTGTTCGGATTGTTGATCGGTACGCCGTTGGTTTGGCTCGGAGCAAAATACGTCCAGAAAGAATTATTCCAAATGAAGCCGCTCGAGCCTGGATCAGTTTTCGCAGCGCTCGGCATTCTGCTGGCGGCGGCGCTGGTGGCTATCGCGATCCCTGCAATTCGCGCGTCGGCTCTGCGCCCGATGGATGCGCTGCGGCAGGAATAAGCAACATTAGCCGAAAATGAGTTCCACTCGCGGCCCTGAGCCGGTCTCGACCATGGCGGCACCCGTTCTACTTCAACGGCACAAAACGCACCGCGTAGCCGCCACCTGGCGCCATTTTGATGGTTAGCTTCTTTGAGCTGTCCACCGTTTCCGTGCGAATACTCACCGATTTCGGATACTGCCCGGCATCTGGAGCATCGGCGTAAATTTCGGCTGTATAACGTCCGGAACCCAAGAACGTGAGCGGCACCTCCAACTCACGCGCGGTCCAGTCCGTCATGCTACCCAAGAACCACTCATCGCCTTTCCGTCGCGCCATCGTAATGAACTCGCCCGGCATGCCATCGAGAACCTTCGTTTCGTCCCAGGTTGCCGGAGCGTGCTGGATAAATTTGAAAGCGGGCTGGTCCTGATAAGCCTTCGGCGTGTCGGAAACCATCTGAAACGGAGTCTCGTAGACGACATACATGGCGCATTGTGCAGCACGCGTGCCCATAACCATCGGATGCGGGCCGCGCGCTACAAAATCGGCTTCGGTTACGTTATCGAATCCACCCGGCGTGTAATCCATCGGCCCAGCCAACATCCTGGTAAACGGAATGGTGACGCGATGACCGGGATTGTCGCGGCCTCCCGCCTTTGATTGCTCCATGCCGAGCACAGCCTCGTAGCTGAGTACGTTCGGATAAGTGCGGTTGATTCCGCTCGGTTTGGTGGCGCCGTGAAAGTCGAGCATCAAATGATGTTCGGCGCCTAGCTCAGCGGCGCGGTAATAGAAATCAATTCCGCGCTGGTCGTCGCGTTCGACGAAATCGATCTTCAATCCGGCTACGCCCCATTTCTCAAACAGCGGAAAGGCTTCATCCATCTGAGCGTCGGCATCCTTGTATGTCAGCCAGATCCAAACCTTCACGTTCTTGGCGGCGGCGTACTGAACTACTTCGGGGACATCTACCCGGCCATTCATCTTTGTGATATCGTCCGGCGCCGACCAACCCGCGTCAATCAGCATGTACCGGAATCCGGATTTCGCGGCGAAATCAACGTAATATTTCATCGTTGCGGTCGTGAATGCAGGCTTGCCGTCGGGCCCGATGCTACCGCTCCACCAATCCCAGGAAGTCAGTCCGGCGTGAATCCAAGACGTGTCTTTGATTTCCGATTCCGGATTCAAACTCGTGATGATATTCGACTCAATCAGACGTCCGGGCTGATCGCCAATCAGAAGTACGCGCCAGGCCGAATCATGCGGCAAAGTGCCTGTCACCGCAACATCGGGGTCATCGCCAGGGGCGAGCCGCGATTCGAACCAGTGCGCTCCCCATTCTGTCGATGGATTCACCAGGTACATGGAGCTGTTGCCGCGCAGATCGGCCTCGGTAATCCCCATCCAGCCGACGCCGGGGACCTGCATGAGCAGAGGCAACCCGATCAGAACTTTGCCGGACAATCCGTTCGCACTCGCAAAGGCGCTTGCATTCAGCTTGATGTACTCACTCTCGTACATCGTGCGGTAGGTCGGCAGAACCAGCGCATAAGTAATCGCATCCTTGCTGATCCGGAACTCCGTATGCTCCTGGGTTTCGCGGAACTCCCGGATCGCCGCCTGGTCGGGCACTACATACCGGAAAGCGAAGCCATCGTCATAAGCTCTGGCTTCGATTGCCAGCTTTCGATTCGGAAAATGATCTTCAACAAGATCGATTCGCAGCGCGTTGTAATGATCGCGCACGGTGCTTGCTTTTCCTGTGACCAGACGGTAAGTACTGTCGTTCGCCGAAGGCGTCTGCGCTGAGATGCGTACTGATGTCCCGATCGGCCGCTGGCCCTGCAAATCCAGAACAAGATTCGAGCGGTCGATCAGAGGCTTCCCTTCAAAAGCAACCGAGTAGACCAACTGACCTGACGGTGATGGCTGATCCTTTTGAACGGTCTCAAATCGGGCAACGATATTTCCGTCGGGAGACTTCAGAACAGCCGCGTTCTGAGCGAGCATGCTTTGACCCGCCAGCGTACATAACGCAAACAACGTACCGCATCGTGAGAGGAGCATCCTTGCAAATATATCGCTCGGGTTCAGGGCACTTCTTCGATTTCCAACGGTTCTTGTTTACCGGACCGGCGAAGCACGCCGGATTCGCGAACGCGGATCACCAACATGTACAGAATGATTCCGATATTGATAACGAGAACGCCTACCCGTTCCCAATCCGGCCGCTCCGTGATCCGCAGGATCTCCCATGGGAGATAGAGCGCACCTGAAAGTAAAGCAAACCATTCCGCCCACACGCGACGGTGCCATAAACCCCAACCCTCGATAATGCGCACTGTCGCGTAGCTTGTAGCCGCCAGCAGGATCGTAATGACACGCGCATCGGTGAGTTTTATCGCCGCACTCATCACGGCGTGGCCGACGCGGCGGTCCAAATCAACGTGTAGGTGGAATAGCAGCGACTCGGTGAAGTCTTCGACGTGTTTGTGAAAGAGGATCAAAAGAGCGCCCAGTACAAGAACGGCGATTCCTTTAAGAATTTCAAGGATCGCGATGGTACGCAGGGCCGCTGCGCTGGTGCGCTCATCTACTGCGACTGGCGATAGATGCTGGCGATATTGGTCGCTCGATAGCGGTGCCATGGTTCGATGCGGCGATGCACAAAAGATAAAAGCGTGTGGCAGCTCGTCCAAGTAAAGCGTATCAATAAATGTCTACCCCCATAGCACAAGGGCCAATACCAAATGTGGTGTTTATGAAAAACTTTTATACTGTTTCTTGTATTTATAAAGTGACCGGGTTAAACTGGGGAACAACCGGGCGATGCGCCAAAGGAGCATCGCCCTCCTCCGACACAGCAAGGGTCCGGATTCGTCTGGGCCTTTGCTGCGAAAAGCCCCATTTACATCAACATCCGTTTGAACTATACGGCTATAAGTCCCACTAAGCGAAGTGCTTAGGCTGCGTATCCATTCCTGTTTTCCGTAGAAAAAACGAGTCTCTGGACCCAGGGTGGGCAGCGAAACGCCGTAAGCGCTCTCACGTAAGCGTTTTCGAATTCAGGTAAATCTAAAGGTTCTTTAATGCGCGAGAGCGGCGCAAATTAGATCATGAAGATGATTTAATCCGCGAGTTAGATCCTTGCCCAAATGAACACGAAGCGCTCGGCGATGGCGTTCGGCGAGCACCTGAAAATCGCCGCGTGCTTGCGCGGCCTTCACGATGCCAAAGGTATATTTCTGGCCGGGTACCTGCAAGTCCTCCGCTTCGTCGCATGTAATCTGCAAGAAGACACCGGTATTTGGACCGCCTTTGTAAGCTTGTCCGGTGCTGTGCAGGAATCTTGGTCCGAATCCAAGAACGGTCGCAATCTGCTTGGATTCGACGATCTCCCGCCGCATTTCTTCGAGCTTGGCCTCGTATTCCGGAAACATCGGAATATACGCCAGGAGTCCGAAGTAGTCGCCCGGCTTGATGCGGTCCACATGAGCGCGAATGACCGCGCCGAGCGTATTGCCGCCCGTCCCCAGCAACGCTTGTGCGTTCGCTTTATCGGTGAATAACTGAATTCCGTCCTGATCGAGAATCGGGTCTTCCTTCGGCAGTGAACCGGTTTTTTCAAACTCCGACGTGAGTTGGCGAGTAGCCACTTTGCTCGCCTCTACATCAGGTTGATTGAAGGCATTGATGCGCAGGATGGAACCGGCAACTGCCGTAGCGATCTCCCATTGAAAGAAAGTTTGGCCAATGTCGGACAGATCCTTGAGAACAATTCTCACCACGGGTGCGCCCGCTTTTTCCAGTTCGCTCACGGCCGCTTCCTTTTCCGTATCGGAATCGCCTGTGTACCGGATGTAGGCGAAAACCCGGTCCGTTCCGTACTTGTCAGGCGTGAAGATTGGCTCACGATCGACTGGGATCAGACCCTTGCCCTGCTTTCCGGTCGATTCGGCGAGCAACTGCTCGAGCCATGCGCCCAAATCGAAAACGGACTGGGAACAAAAGAGCGTCACTTTATCTCGCCCGAACTTGACCGCGGCTGTCCCTAGAAAGACGCCAAGCGCGACACCTGGATTTTGAGATGCATTCCCGTTTTTACAGGCTTCAACCATCGCAGCGGCACGTTTCAGGAGTTTCTCGGTATCGAGTCCCATTGCCGCGTGTGGAACTAAACCGAAAGCGGAAAGGGCGGAGTAGCGTCCCCCAATACTCGGCACGCCATGATAGAGCCGCCGGAATCCAAGTTGTGCAGACACCCCCTCTAACTTGGAGCCGGGGTCCGTCACGGCAATAAAGTGATGTCCTGCGCGGTCGCCAACAACTTTCCGGGTCTCCTCATAGAAGTACTGCATATAGATGTTCGGTTCAAGCGTCGTGCCCGATTTGCTCGAAACACAGAAAAGAGTCCGAGCAGGATCTATGCGATCGCGCAGTGCCCGAATCTGCAATGGGTCGGTGGAATCGAGCACCAGCAGCCCGGGCGAATCCGGCTGTTTGCCAAAAGTCTTGCTGAATACCTCGGGGCAAAGGCTCGAGCCGCCCATGCCGAGTAACACGACGTGGGAAAAGCCATCTTCTCGAATCTCGGCTTGCAGCGCCTTGAACCGCGCGACGTTTCCCAGTTCCTCGTTGACAATGTCCAGCCACCCGAGCCAACTGCTCTCATCGCTATTCGTCCAGAGCGAAGCATCCTTCTTCCACAGCCGCCCGGTGTTCCCGGATTGGTCCCATTTTTTTTGCGCATCCGATACAGCCTTCTGCAGGTCTTTCGGAAGCGAATACGAAAAACTTTCAAGACCGCCTTCACTCTGTGAATTAGCAGAGCTCATGTTCCTCGATTCCTTTCACCTTATTTAGCCGGCGCACATGCCGCTCCTCACCGCTAAAAATCGCTTTCAAAAAAGCTTCAGTGACATCCTGCGCCATCATTGGACCAATAATACGGGAGCCCAACACCAAGACGTTCATGTCATCGTGTTCTACTCCCTGATGCGCGGAGTAGTGATCGTGACATAATCCCGCTCGTATGCCTTTAAATTTGTTCGCCGCTACGGAGACACCGACACCGCTACCGCACACCAGAACGCCGCGATCTGCTTTGCCCAGGCGAATATCCTCAGCAACCAGGATTGCGTAGTCGGGATAATCGTCGGGCTTTCCGGGTTCAAAGGTGCCCACGTCATGTACTTCGTGGCCCAGGTTCTGAATGAATTGGATCAACTGCTGCTTCATTTCATAGCCGGCGTGATCCGCGCCGATAGATATTTTCATGGGGTGAAACCAATGACACCGCCCTAAGAACAGGCGAAGGCCTAACAAATAGGTTATCGTCACGGCGCTCAAAGGAATGATATAGCTCAAGCGCAGAGCGCTGTTCTTGACAGTTGCCGGCGTGTTCGCTCGGGATAAATAAAGCCGGACATGGCTGTCCGGCGCAGGTCAGGCGACCTGCCCTACATGGGTTAAAGGGCCGGGCGTTACCCTTATGTCGTTTTCAAATGCAGACTGTTGTGAATCGCGTATAACGCGAGTTCAAGGCGGTCCGAGACGCCGAGCTTGTCGAAAACATTATGCAGGTGATTTTTGACGGTCTGCTCGGTAATGAACATCTTCTCGGCGATTTCCTTATTTTTATAGCCCTGGGCGATTAAGACAATAATTTCGCGCTCGCGTTGACTGAGCTGGGCTCGTTCCCGCCCTTGTTTGCCGTTGACATGGCCGGCTTGTAGCTCGCCCGGGGTCGCGAACTGGCGGATAACGGCGGCCGTTGTGTTTGAATCCAGCCAGATTTCGCCCGCGTGAACTCTGAGTATGCTCTTTTCGATCAGTCCGGTAGAGGCGTCTTTGAGCAGGATGCCGGAACAGCCGAGTTTCATGGCTTCCACGAATTCCTCTTTGTTCTCGGCTGCTGCAAAAAGGATAACCTTTGTATTCGGAGCGCGCGTCTGAATGCTGCGAAGAACCGTCAAGCCATCCACACGAGGAAGCTTGATATCCATTAGGATAATGTCCGGCTCGAGAAAGACCGTTTTGTCGATAGCATCGACACCGTCTACAGCCTCTCCAACTACCTGGATAGCCTGGTGCTGCCGGAGAACACTCCGCAGTCCTTCCAGGACAATTGGCTGTCCGTCAGCGATTAAGACGCGGATAGGTGCAGTTGACATCCGTACTTTTCCTGGAGCCGTCGCTTACCGGCACGCTGGTACCCAAAGATCTAGAACTCCAAAAGTGTTGCTTACGGATTATAGTGCGAAAACGTCGCATTTCTCTAGCAACAGTTAGACCGTTTTTAGGCGAGTTTGATGCTCCTACAGTACTATTCGGCTGGTACCTTGCGTTTCTACAGTATTTCCAATGGTACTAACCCTTTTCTGAGGCACTTTGCTGACCTTTAAGGTTTAGACAGACCAAGCCTTTGCCGCGAGGATGCCAAATTAAAAGGTTCTTAATCTAGAATGACCTCATGGCTAAATTGTCGATCAAAGATCTCGACTTAAAGGATAAGACGGTCTTCATACGGGTAGATTTCAACGTCCCGCTAACGGAAGACGGCAAAGAGATCACGAGCGATAAGCGGATTCGGGCCTCTCTTCCAACCATTCAATATGCCTTGGAGCATTCAGCGGCAGTCATTCTGGGAAGCCATCTTGGAAGACCCAAAGGGAAAAGACGGCGCGAAATGAGCCTGACGCCGATTGCAGTGCGGCTAAGCGAATTGCTGGGGCGCCCGGTAAAGATAGCCCCGGACTCGATCGGACCCGAAGTAGCCGCGATGAGACCAAAGCCGGGAGAAGTGCTTCTACTCGAAAATCTCCGCTTTCATTCCGAAGAAGAAGCAAACGATCCGGATTTTTCCAAACAGCTCGCATCCTTGGCGGACGTTTATGTGAACGACGCCTTCGGATCTGCACATCGGGCGCACGCTTCTACCGTTGGAATGGTGTCTCAGCTTCCGATTTCGGCGGCGGGATTATTGATGGATAAGGAGCTGGAATGGTTAGGGAGGGCGATAAAGAATCCGGAGCGGCCCTGCGTTGCTCTGCTGGGCGGGGCGAAGGTATCGGACAAAATCGACGTCATTGAAAACCTGGTTAAGGTGGTCGACCGGCTGCTAATCGGGGGGGCTATGGCCTATACGTTTCTTCAGGCGAAGGGCGAGCCAACCGGCCGCTCGCTCGTTGAAAGCGACAAAGTTGAGCTCGCGCGCCAGCTTCTCCAAACTGCCGGAGATAAGTTGAAGTTGCCCGTCGACCATATCGTAGTACGAGAGATTCGGGCAAATGCGCCGCATGAAGTCGTACAAACGATCGGACCCGACCAGATCGGAGTGGATATCGGACCCAAAACGGTCGAGGAATATTCTGCGATCATTAGCAGCGCCAAAACTATCATTTGGAATGGGCCCATGGGGATCTTCGAGATGCCGCCTTTCAACGAAGGAACCGTGGCACTTGCGAAAGCTGTAGCCGGGTCCGGAGCTATATCGGTTGTGGGCGGCGGCGATTCTGAAAAAGCCATCAAAAGCGCGGGAGTGAGCGACAAGATTACACATGTTTCGACCGGCGGCGGAGCTTCGTTGGAGTTTCTGGCGGGATTGGAGCTACCGGGGGTCGCGGCATTGTCCGACAAAGCTGCACGAATTGCGGAACCCTGAAACGTGAGCCCGGATTGTTCGGGCTATGTTTCGATGGAATTAGAGGCCGAGGCTGCTCGCAATTTGACGGCATCTGTTTGCTGCCCGAGACGAAAGCAGAAGAGGGAGCCTTTGCCGATTTCCGATTCCACCCAAATCTGGCCTTCGTATCGCTCCACAATTTTCCGGCAAATAGCCAATCCGATGCCGGTACCCTGATATCCGGAAGAATCCAACCGCTTGAATAGTCCAAAGATGGCGTTCTGGTGGTCCGGCTTTATGCCAATCCCGTTATCGCGTACGCATAACACGGCGCCGCTGGAGGTCTGGTAACAGAAGATATCGATTTCGGGTGACACATCCGGCCGGCGAAATTTCAAAGCGTTATCGAGAATCTGCTGAAACAGCTCCGCGAGATGGCCGTCGCTTATCCGAAGGAGCGGCAAGTCGGCGGCGCGGACGACGGCTTTGGTCTCCACAATGGTGGGCTGAAGTGCTTCCAATACCTTTCCAAGTACGGCATTCGGGTCCGCCTGCGCTTCAAGTGGTTCCGCATGAACCACTCTGGTGTACGCGAGTAGACCCGTTACAAGCATCTCCAGCTTGTCAGCGCTTAACGAAACGAACCGGAAGCATTGCCTGCCCTCGTCGTCAAGCTTGCCATCTAGCCTGCGCCGAAGAATTTCCGTGTAAATGCTGAGGTGGCGGATCGGCTCGCGGAGGTCGTGCGAGACGAGGGACGCGAATTGTTCCAATTCCGCATTTGCGCGGCGCAGCCCTGCATTGGCCATCGATAGCTTGCGGTTGTTGGCTGCGAGTTCCCGAGTAAGAACGATGTGATCGAGTGCGAGGGCAACCTGCCGCGCGACTGCATGCTGGAGTTCCAATTCCTCAATTTTGAAAGAGGGCGCTTGACGGGTGCCGAAGGCAAGCGCGCCGACTAATTTCTCGTCGTTAAGCAGCGGGTAACAGGAGAACGCTTGGACGCCAATGCTTTTCAGGACTTCCAGTAAAGGATCGTTCACATGCTGCCTATCGCCCGAATGCTGGGGGTGGCGCTCTTGGGCGGCAATACCGCAAACTCCTTCGCCGAGCGGGCATGACCGCAGCCGAGTGGGTACATCCCGGTCGATTCCCATGGAAAAAGAGAGATGCAGCCCCTCGCTTTTCAGCGAGTAGCAAAAGCAAAGATCTGCGCTTGTTTCAGAAGAGACTCGCTCGAAGACACTGCCCAGGAGTTGATGGGGATCTTTGAAATGAAGTGAATCGGCCGCCACCCCGGCGAGCAACTCAAGACGGCGATGAAGTTGTTCGGCCCCAGGGGCATTCGAGTGTTCCAGGTACATCCTCCATGAACCAACTCTCGAAAGGTTAATGCCGTTTAAGGCAAAACTGTAACGCCAAATCAACTAGGGATTTGGTTAAGGAGTGTTGATTGCCGCAGGCGAGCTGATAATTGGGGGTGGAGCGTCAGAGGGGCGCCGGTGGAGGAAATCAGCCATTATCCTGCCGCAGACCGCGGGTTGGTCGGTCATGAGAAGATGCCCGGCATTGGGGATCAGCCGAAACTCCGCACCAGGAATTCGGGACGCCACCACTCTTCCATTCTGCGGGGGTATCAGGCGGTCTTCCGATCCGTGGACCACCAGAGTAGGGGCACAGATCCGCGGAAGGCGGCGGAATGAACTCCACAATAAAATTCCTGTCAATTGACCCAAGGCGCCTTTGCGAGTACAGTTGCACCGGGATTGCGCGTCGATATCTTCCAAAATCCGCTCTCTCGGGGTTGACCGCGAGTAGAGCAGCGGAACCCAGGACAGGCGTTGGTTGCGGTCTGCCGCAGGCAAAAACGGCCCGTCTAAAGACGTAAACTGGGGCCAGCGAGCCAGCAGCCCGCCATGGCTAGTGCAGGCGAGCAGCAGGCTTGTAACCCGTCTCGGGTAGCCGAGCGCAAGCTCCTGAGCGATCATCCCACCCATCGAGGCGCCTACTACCTGAGCAGCGGGCACGCATGCCGCATCCAAAACCGCCACCGCATCGGCGGCCATCTGGGCTATCCGGTATGGGGCGCGCGGTACATCGCTGCGCCCGACCCCGCGATTATCGAATACGATAACCCGGTTGCGAGTTTGCAGGCTCGGCAAAACGCGAAACCACATTTCGTGGCTAAAGCTAAGACCCATAATGAGCAAGACTGGCGCTCCGGAGCCATACTCCTCCCAGTAAATTCTGACCCCCTGATTTGTTGTGTATGGCACGGAATCAACCCACAATATATTGTTGCTCTTCGACCGCCCAGCGCAATTTGCTGAGGTAAGGGCGCTTTACACCGGCCCATAACCCGGGTAGTATAGAGACACCCCCGAGAATATATCTTAGGAAGGGTGTTTCCGGTTGCTGAAACTTAAGCGTGTCGAGATTCATGGGTTCAAGTCCTTCTACGACAGAACGGAAATGAAGTTTCACGGCAGCGGTATAGCTGCCGTGGTCGGACCGAACGGGTGTGGAAAATCCAACCTTAGCGACGCTATCAGTTGGGTTTTGGGGGAGCAGTCGGCCAAGAGCCTGCGCGGCGCCCGGATGGAAGATGTAATCTTCGCCGGCACCGGCGCAAAAAAGCCTTTGGGAATGGCATCTGTGACGATGACCCTGATTCCCGAGGGAACTACGGGCACCGTTACCCCGGAAGCGACTAATCACCGGGCGAACAATGGGCATTGGTCTCCTTCACCCAGTGAGACGCCCGCACAGAACGGAGTGCATTCCGAAAATGCCGAGCCTCCTCATGGAGACGAACCCAATGGCAACGGGACGCACTCGCACACAAACGCTCTTAATGGGATCCGAACACCGGAGCGCATCGGCGAAATCACCATCACCCGTCGCCTTTATCGTTCGGGTGAAAGCGAATATCTGATCAACGGCCGGTCGGCGCGGCTGCGGGACATTCAGGACTTGTTTCTGGGCACCGGACTCGGCCCGGAGAGCTACGCCATCATCGAGCAGGGCCGCATCGGTCAAATTCTCAGCAACAAACCGCAAGACCGGCGCGCCGTGAGTGAAGAAGCCGCCGGCATCACAAAATTCGAATCGCGCAAACGGCTGGCCGAAGCCAAGCTGGAAAGCG
>DAISJE010000066.1:0-13021 GCA_036821665.1 Bryobacteraceae bacterium
CGATCAGCAGGCGTGTCCCCGATTCCTCCAAATCATCACTCCACTTAGCGCAGGTGTGCGAACTTGACTGCTGCAACTGCATTGAAGCTCCGATACAATGAGCTTCAGATTCGCCTCCTATCCAGATGGAAGATTTGGCTCCCACGGCGGCAGCAGATCCTGAAATACCGAACAAGCTGTATTTTCGGATCGGCGAAGTAGCAAAATTGGCGGGCATCAAGCCATACGTGCTGCGTTTCTGGGAGTCTGAGTTCACGGGCCTCGGTCCCAAGAAGTCAGGTACGGGCCACCGGCTTTATCGTCGCAAAGATGTTGAGCTGGTGCTGGAGATCAAGCGCCTTCTCTATGAAAAGCGCTTCACTATTGAGGGCGCAAGGAAGGTTCTGGAATCCAAGCCGAAACGGGAAATCCCGAAATCTCCGGCACATCGGAAGCAAGCCGAGTTATTCAGCACTCCCCCCGCTTTCTTTCAGGATTTACGCCGCGAGCTCGCCGAGATCGTCGATATTCTCGAGCGTTTCGAACACGGCAGCGGTTCAAACTCCTGATTCCGGCAAATCGGCAGCGGCTTCCTGCTCCGCAGCCTTTTCGGATTCGACAGCCTTTAACTGTTCGATGAGCCGCTCGGCGGCTTGCTGGCTGGCAGCTTTTTTTGAAGTGCCCGTCGCGCGGCAAATCAGGCGATCCCCCGCTCGCGCCTCAACAGTGAATATTTTCGCGTGTTCGGGCCCACTGGTTGCCACCGTGAAATAACGCGGAATCGGCAGCCCGAGTGCCTGGGTGAGCTCCTGCAGAATGCTTTTGTGATTGAGCAGGCCAATCGACTCGACGTCCTGTGGCCGGTCCATGCCGCGCAATACGTGGTCCTGAATGAATCTGCGGGCCACGTCGATGCCGCCATCTATATGCATGGCGGCGATAACGGCTTCAAAGGCATTAGCGAGCAAAGTCCTTCGTTCACGACCGCCGTTGCGCTCTTCCCCTTTTCCAAGGCGCAGGAACTCGCCCAGACCTAAAGCCCGCGCACGCTGGTGCAGATAGGCGGAGCTGACCAGGTGCGCTTTCCATTGCGACAGTTGCCCTTCGCGAGCCGAAGGAAACTTCAGAACCAGAGCTTCGCTCACGACGAAACCGAGAATGGCATCGCCGAGGTATTCCAATTGCTCGTTATCGCCGCTCTCCGGCATCGGAGAACTGCGCTCCGAGAGCCACGACCGATGGGTCAACGCCCGAATCAGTAGCTCACGATTGCGGAAGCTATACCCGAATTTTTCTTCGAGCGCTTCGGCACCACGCGTCATCGGAAAATGCGCTACTTGCTGCCTTTCATTTTCGTTGCAGCATCCTTCTGCTGTTGTGCGATTTGCTTCACGGGCGCAGAGGCATCCGCTGAAGCGATGACCTTGTCCGCATTGGCGATCGCATCGTCCCACTGCTTGGCTCCAAGGTAAGCCTTGCCCAGATGGGTCAGAATGATCGGATTGGGAAATGCGGCGGACGCCGCTTTGTACTCCTCGGTGGCCTTCGCATAGTTCTTCTGTAAAAGCGCGGCCGTACCCAATGAGTCGTGCGCTTCGCCCTCCAATTGCTTCTGAAAGGCAGGCCACTGGTCCGCGTTGACGCCTTGCGGCGGCCCTGGATTCGTCTTCATCAGCTCCAAAGCCTTGTTCGCATAATCCTCAATGCTTTTGATCGATTTGTCTTTATCGAAGTCGGTATCGTGCGTGTGGCTGGCGATTGTTTGCGCAAGCGTTACGCGTGCGGTAATGTCGTTGGGATCCGATTGAATCACCTTCTCGCCGTACGTAATTGTGTTTGCATAATCGCCCTTCTTCTCCGCGGCCTCCATGGCCATATTGAGAAGCATGTTCTTAAATTCGGTGTCGGCGAAATTTTCCAGCGTGTAGTTGATGTCCTGGATTTCCTGATCGTAGTTGTTGGTCTGCGCATCCGCCTGAACTTTTTTCAGAGCGTCGACTTCTTTCTGCGATTTTGGCTTGGGCTGGCCGGCTTGTTGGGCCAGAACAGGGATTGCCGCTAAAACGAGCGCGGCGGAAAAAGCGGCTATTCGTAGTCTCATGGCTGTTTCTCTCCTGAGGAAGAACTAGTCTGCAATCCTTTTTCGGCAGCGTCTCGCGCCATAGCCGATGCGCCGTTCATCGCCAGCGCAAGCTTAAATTGCGCGCTGGCTTTATCCTGGTCGCCGGCGGCGAGAGCCAGCCTGCCTAAATAAACATGCGCCCAGGCGGTAATCGCCGGGTTCGGGTTGAATTCCGCCGTTCGTTGGAAAAGCGAAACGGCTTCATCTTTTCGATTTTCTCGAACGGCAATTCGGGCAAGGCCATAATACGCTCGCCCCTGCATCGACCGGTCGGTAGTTTGCTCGAATACCTTCTTGAAGACTTTTAACGCGGATTCATAATCGCCTTGTTCATAGAGTCCTTCGGCGGATTGCAATGACGCTTCGGCCGGATCGAGCTGCAGCTTTGCCGGAGCCGCCACAATGTGAGCCGGAAGCGTTTGGGCGAATTGCACATTCTTCAGCCGCTTCTGCTCTTTATGCACATCCACAGCGGCGATCAAATCGGGATAGTAGATGCGAAACGCGTCAGGTTGTTTCTCGTAAGCCGGCAAGAGGTCGGCAAACGCGGCGGTGAGAATGAACCCTTCCCGTACGGCTTCATTGACGTATGCCTCTTTCTGTTCGGCGTTTCCGTGCATGAGACGGCTGTCAATCGCCTTGATGAGGCATTTCGTCACCAGCAGCGAGAAATCATCCTTGTACGCTAAATCGAGAGCAGGAGCGTCCTGCGCAAATTTTTCAAGCGGCTTTTTTTGTTTGATGATCTCGGTGTATTTGAACGTGAGCGGATCCAGCAGGTACGCCAGATAAGCATCGCGAATCTGATCTACGGCCGGCGTGCTGGTCGGGGTGATCACGATGTAGTAGTCATCCTTATAGCTGCGGACCTGCACCTGGTCGGGCGCGCCCAGCAGATCGAGATAGATCTGGAACCGTCGGCCTAGATAGCCGGAAGGGTTGCGGAGATATCCGTTGGCCTCAAACAAGGTACCGATTACGGCGTCCTGGTACTCGGACATTGCAATGTGGTAGGCCTGCTGCGAACGATTCCATAGATCCTCCAGGTCAGCTTCTTTATAGAAGCGGGCCAGCAACTCACTGAAAGCGCGCAGCGGCTCGACGTCCGGAGGAACCTCACCCGCCGGCAGTTCGAATTTGGGTGCATCGCCGGCAATCAGCGCGAACGAAATGTATTGCCCCAAATCGGCGCTCTCGGACGCCTTTTTGTGTTCCTGATAGAAGGTTTTAAGTTCCGGCAGACAGGGAATTTTACGAGCTGCCAGGGCTTCCCGTATCTGAGTGCGGACTTTGTACTTCAGATTCAGCGGCGAGTCCATCCCGGCGTCATAGCCGCCGGCGTTGATGGCGGCTAGGGTGGAGAAGAGGGTAAGGCTGACGCTGAACTGACTTTCACCGGAATCGCCGGGCGCGGCTGCGTAGGCGTTTGCGATTGCACCGAAGGCAGGGGCAAGGAGCAGAGCGGCAACGAAGCGAACGATCGTACGGCGAATCAACACAACCCTGTAGATTAGAAGCGTCTAAATATCTGCCCCTCAGTGTAGCCTAGCCGCCAATCCCTTCGCAGAGGCCTCAAAAACACGCCCTGAATCAAAGCGCGGCTATAATTCATCAATAAACAGGAGATTTTGATGGCAGGCAACAACACGCTGACCTTTACTGACGACTCATTTGACAAAGATGTCCTGAATTCGGACGTGCCCGTCCTGGTGGACTTTTGGGCGGAGTGGTGCGGACCCTGCCGCATGATGGGACCCACCGTCGACCAGGTCGCGACGGAGTACGTAGGTAAAGTGAAAGTCGGCAAACTGGACGTAGATTCCAATCAGCAGACCGCTTATCGTTACGGGATTCGAGGCATTCCAACAGTTCTTCTGTTCAAAAGCGGGCAGGTTGTGGAGCAGAAAGTCGGAGCAATCGGCAAGCCGGAATTCCAAAAGATGTTAGAGAAGCACGTTTAATCGAGCCAAACTGACAAGAGAGAAGGCGCTCAGAGATGAGCGCCTTTTTTGTGCCCGATCGGCAATGCGTGGCGCACGATTGTATCGTGCCGGCGGGCAGTTCACTGCCCGCTTGTGAGAAAATTCAGGACTGACTGAAGCGCCGCCGTAGAAGGAACAAGCCGACGCATCCAGCGAAAAGCAGAGCGAGAGAGGCCGGTTCGGGGGCATCGCAAACCGGTACTCCCTCCAGATTCGGGCCGGCATAGACCATGTAATCCGAATAATGCTGGTCGGGATAATTGAATCCGGGCTCGTTGTGGTCAAATCGGCCAGCGTTCTCCGGGACAATGAAGTCAGGATTGATACTGAAGTCGCAGACGTCGTCGTTCTCTGTGTATGGGTCATCATCGCCGGTTGTACCGGCCAGCAGATACGTCACCCCGGGCGTAAGCGTTACGGGTGTAATGGCGTGATATCGAAAGGATCCAGTGAGCGGGTCAACTGTGCCGGCAGAAAGCGTTACGGAAGTCAGCAAAGTACCGGAAACATCGTCGAACAATTGCACCGTATGCGGATCCTGAAATCCGTCGAGGCATTCGTCAAACCAGCCGAGTGACGTCACCTGAAAGTCGTTCTTTACAGAAAAAACAAATCCCAGCGTAGCGGGTATATCGTTGTTGTACGTTTGGTCGACGGAATTGAATGTATACAAAGAGTCCGCAAAGGCGCACTGCATCGTCAATACCGAGGCGATAATTAGAAAAAGTCCTTTAATAAGCCGCATTAAAATCTCCTCTCAGTTGAGCTTAGTTTTGAAAACATTTCGCTACAATTGCCCAGGCGGGCATGTTAGCTACAGGACTGCCCTCTCCAAAATCAGGCTCAGGTGCATAATGCAAAGACCTTAAACCATTCGTCGGCGGGCGAGTATGCCGAATGTCAGGCAGCACGGCAGAGCCATCCAGTAAATGATTTTTTCGGGATTGCTTGGAATTAAAGCGCAGGTTAGACTAACGGCTGCAAGCAAAAGAAATAAATTCGACCAGTTTTTTCGCGACATACGAAACCTCGCTTTCAGGTTCGCGGCGAAATGGGTTTTCTGGCAATGGATTAAGTGGTGCCAACGGTTCTAAATGCAGGCTGTAATCCGGGCTCCAGCCCGGGTATTTGCTGTATTTAGTACTAATCCTCTTTCGGTCCAAGGGGAGGTTCGACAGGTTGTTCGGATGATAACCGCCTCAGTGCAGAACCACGTCCGCACACTACAGATTTGCGCCAAAAGCCAGCAGACGGCCATCGCAATCCTTCACTACAAACTCGCGCGAGTGCCACGGCATGTTTGCGAGTCCCCGAGTGAATTCCACCCCTTTGCCTGCGTATTCGCCATAAAGTGCATCCGCGTCATCGATGAATAGATAGGCATCGAGCAGTTCTTCCGGATATTTGTCCGGGTTGGCTGTTGGCGGAGGGGCGCAGCGGAAGTGAATGGCTTGCATATCGCGCGCCACGATAGCGTAGACCGGCGGATCCTGCCAAGTACCAAGACATTCGAAACCAAGCTTGTCTTTGTAGTAGGCGAGAGTTGCGGGAATGTTCGTCGTAAAGAACAGAGGCACGATCTGCCGGATCATGAACCCAAGTCTAGTGCAGTCGTCCGGAAATCGAGGAATTTAACAGCACTTCGCATTCCGATACTTCCGGCATTGACGCCGATCGCTGAATGTCCTCCATTCCGCGGCCGAGTGAACGTGACCCGTTACTTGCAAATGGCGTTGATAGGCGCTCTCGTCAGATAGCTCGCGAGCGAGCTCGCGCATCACTTCATAAAGCGTCCGTAGCAGTTTCATGCTTCCTCCAACTCCAGTTCCGATAGCACAAATGGGGATTCCGAACTGATAACGGCTCGCGTCCCGCGCAGCAGTCCGTACCAAACGCGGCAGGAATCGATCAGGGCGATGGCAACCAGCACAAGAAATGCGCCGCAGACAACCGCATCGAGCCTTTCGTTAAAGATCACAGCTCGTGTCGCAGCGAGCTTACCCGCCGCAACCTGGCTCGACGCAATCGCGGTTTCAAGAGCATTGGCATGCGCAAGAAAGCCCAGACGCGGATCCGCGGAGAACATCTTCTCGAATCCCGCCGTAAAGGTGACGGCGATCAACCAGGCCAGCGGGGTAAGCGTAATCCAAAGATAACGGGCCCGGTGCATCTTCAGCAGAATGGTCGTCGCCACACAAAGCGCGATGGCGCTCAATAGCTGATTCGAAATCCCGAATAGAGGCCACAGAGAGTTGATTCCGCCGAGCGGATCAATGACACCCTGATACAGGAAATAACCCCACGCGCCGACAACAACTGCACTGGCGCCAAGCACTCCCGGCATCCAGCCGATGCGGCCGAGCGGTTTATGCACGTGGCCGAGCAGGTCCTGCAGCATAAAGCGGCCAACACGCGTCCCGGCATCGATGATCGTCAGGATAAAGAGCGCCTCGAACATGATGGCGAAGTGATACCAGAAGCTGAGTAGGCCATCGCCAAGCCCTGTGCGCTGCAGCACTCCCGCGAAGATTTGTGCCATTCCGAGCGCAAGGGAAGGTGCTCCGCCAGTGCGGCCAAACAGTGTGTTCTCTCCCACCATGTGCGCAAGCTGTGACATAGTTCCAACTGTGACGGGAAAGCCCCAACTGCTGATGGTCGCGGTGGCTGCTGCCGGTGTGATGCCAACTACACCGGGAGGAGAGTTGACCGCGAAGAAAACGCCCGGATGGAGTGAGGCGGCAGCGACCATCGCCATAATGCCGACAAATCCTTCAAGCAGCATCCCCCCATAACCAATCGGCCAGGCATGCCATTCGCGCGCGATCATTTTAGGTGTTGTGCCCGAAGAAATCAGCGCATGAAAGCCGGAAATGGCTCCGCACGCGATGGTGATGAAGCAGAACGGAAAAACCTTGCCGGCGAAAATGGGGCCTGTTCCGTTAGTGAATTGAGTGAGAGGCGGCAATGCGAGTTGCGGATGTGTGAAAAAGATGCCAATTGCCAGGAAGAACACAACGCCTAGCTTCACAAAGGTGCTTAGATAATCGCGCGGCGCGAGCAGCAGCCAAACAGGCAAAGTGCTGGCCAGAAAACCATAGACGATGATGGCGAAACACAGCGCAACGCCACCCCAGGTGAACCAGGAAGCCCAAAGGGGCGAAACAGCGACGGCCTTTCCGCCGTAAATGCTGAGCAAGATCAGTAGGAAGCCTAGCGCCGAGCACTCGAGTACTTTGCCGGGCCGCACATACCGGAGATACAGACCCATGAAGATAGCAATGGGGATCGTCATCGCAATTGTAAACGTTCCCCACGGACTGCCTTTGAGCGCATTCACAACCACCAGTGCGACCACCGCCAGCAGGACGATCATGATAAGCAGTACGGTGATCAATGAGACGAATCCGCCCACCTTGCCGATTTCCTCACGCGCCATCTCACCAAGCGATTTGCCGTCGCGACGCATGGAGCAGAAGAGAATGACGAAGTCTTGGACGGCGCCGGCCAGAACCGCGCCGAACAAGATCCAAAGCGTTCCCGGCAAATAACCGAATTGGGCCGCGAGCGTGGGGCCAACCAGCGGGCCGGGTCCGGCGATCGCCGCAAAATGGTGGCCCATTAAGATCCATTTGTTAGTCGGCTCGAAATCGTGGCCATCCTGGAAACGCTCGGCGGGAGTGGCCCTGCGATCGTTCAGCACCATCACTTTTGCAGCGATAAATTTGGCGTAGAAGCGGAACCCGAGGAGGAAGACACAAATAGCGGCAGCCACCAGCCACATGCTGTTGACAGCTTCCCCACGATTGCTCGCGATTAGGGCCAGCGCGACGGCGGCCACAACCGACAAAAACGCCCATAGAAGCCGGCGGAGATGGCGGACCATTTTTGAACTATAGCTTGGCTGCGGCGGCAATGAGAGCCGCAAGTAGACATACCACCAAAGCGCCAACAGCGAGACTTACAAGAGCTTTATTCATGGATGAATCGCTCCGCTCCGGAAGACGTATGCCGACTACCGGAGCAGGGCCGACACTCCGGCGTGAGGATTCACGCTCTGCCCCCGGCGCGCACTCTTCCACATGCGGCATTTCAATTACCAGCTTTACGGAAGGCTCGACGGTGCCGTCATGAAACTCCAGATCCTTGGTGAGCCCCACGATCAGCAGTGGTCCTTCTGGTTCGGATACTGCGCCCACGTACTGCCGGGGCACCCACAATTCCGCCCCCGTTTGGGCATTCACTACTTGAACTTCAGACCAGGAACCGGTTCCGAGCAGCCATTCATTTGGTTGCGCGTTCTTGATCGGTGGATAGAATGCGAACCGGCGTAGCCCTATATAGTCGAGCGGCGAAGGAACCAGCGGCGCTGACATTGGTTCAAGTTTAACTGAGAAGGCGAAATTCAGGGTGTCCGCGGCACGATGCTTTAGACTGGGAGTGCAGTCGTTTTTCCACAGGATTCGCCGTTTGACCTCCTCCACCGTGTTTGAAGCCGCCGCCATCGACGAACGGGCAGAGGCGCGACGCTCATTTTTATTGGTATTTTCCTGCACGCTGATCGGCGCGCTTGCGCAGATTCTGATTAAACAGGGAACGGCCCAACTGGGGACCGCTCATATTACTCTCGGCCACGCGCTTCTGCACCCGAACCTGATTGTGCGTTTTTGTCTGGGCGTCATCACTAACATGCGCCTCTTTATCGGCTACGGCTTGTACGGCGTCATGACATTCCTTATGGCGCTGGCCTTAAAAGGGCGGGAATTATCACGGCTGTACCCAATCATCGCGCTGACTTACGTTTGGGTGACCATTCTTTCTCTCTTCGTGTTGCCCGGCGAGCATCTGAATTTTTTCCGGACCGTGGGAATAGCGTTTATCGTTGGCGGTGTCTCCGTACTGGGGATGAAGAAATAGCGTACGGCATGCAGACGACACCCCTTAGCTCTATTATTTTGGTTCTGTTCGGATCCTTCATCGGCTCCTTTGGTGCGGTCTTTCTAAAGCTAGGCGCCGAACACATGAAAGGCAGCCTGGCACGCCTCTTCACCAATTATTGGCTGGGAACCGGCGTTGCGCTCTATTTGCTTTCGTCCGTGTTTTACATGATGGGTGTGTCGCAAGGGCAACTCACGGTCTTGTATCCGATGGTTTCACTCGGCTACATCTGGGCCATCGTTTGGGCGCGTATCTTCTTTAAAGAACCATTTACGCGAGCGAAAATTGGTGGCCTGGCGATGATCATTTGCGGGGTGGCGCTGATAAATCTGGGGAACTCGTAATCCGAGCTCGGCTTTAAGCAGTGCGTTATGCGCTGCTCGGAACGTTTTTCAGCGGCTTCTAGGCAAGCATGTTCGCTCTGAACACCGATCTATACGAACTCACCATGGCGGCCGGCTACTTCGCCGCCGGAAAGGCAGATGAAGTTGCGACCTTCGAATTATCGGTTCGCCGTCTGCCGGAAACCCGCAATTTTCTTCTCGCCACAGGCCTGCAGCAAGCCGTCGAGTACCTTCAGAAGCTGCGTTTTCAACCGGATGAGATCGACTATCTGCGATCTCTCCCGCAGTTCAAATACACTCCGCCTGAATTCTTTGATTATCTTCGTGAATTGCGGTTCACCGGCGACCTATTTGCCGTTCCGGAAGGAACTCCGGTCTTCCCCAATGAACCCATAGCAATCGTTCGGGGTCCGTTGATTCAAGCCCAACTCGTCGAGACGTACCTGCTTTCCACGTTTGCCTTTCAAACAAGCGTGGCATCGAAGGCGGCGCGTTGCGTTATCGCCGCCCCGGCCCGGCCCGTAGTTGAGTTCGGGAGCAGGCGCGCCCACTCACCGCATGCGGGTATTCTGGCAGCCCGCGCCGCTTTCATCGGTGGATGCGCCGGAACCAGCAATGCGGAAGCAGGAATGCGCTTCGGAATTCCGGTATTCGGCACAGCGGCCCATTCCTGGACAATGGCCTTCCAGACTGAGGAGGAATCGTTTCGTGCCCTTCAACGCTTGCTTGGAGAATCGACAGTCTTTCTGGTCGATACCTACGACACGCTCGAAGGCGCGCGGCTGGCCACGAAACTCGGCCGGCCGATTTGGGGCGTGCGTCTGGATAGCGGCGATTTGGCCGTTTTGTCACGCGAGGTCAGGCGCATTCTTGACACAGCGGGCCTGCACGATGCCAAGATCTTCGCGACGAATGATCTTGACGAGCATCGTCTGGCCGAGTTGCTCCACTCCGGGGCCGCCATCGATGCGTTTGGAGTAGGCACCGCGCTTGCGACATCCGCTGACGCGCCGTCTGTTTCCGCGGTCTATAAGCTTGTTGAGCTCAAAACGCGTGAACATCTGCAATACACCGCCAAATTCAGCTCTGAGAAAAGCACTCTGCCCGGCGCGAAACAGATTTTTCGCACTGCGGCCCACGACACGCTGGCGCTTTATAGCGAATGCGCCTGCGACCACGAAGGCGAACCACAGGTTAGGCCGGTTATGATCGACGGTCAGGTGATTGAACCACTGCCTTCCATCACCGCCATTCAGGAATACGTAAAGAGCGCTGTTGCGGTCTTACCGCCCGCGCTTCTTTCGATTGATGAGCAGATTCTGTACCCCGTCAACGTTAGCGCAAACCTCCTTCAACTGACCGAGGAATTACGCGACAAGGTCCATACTTGAGGTGTGACGACTGTCTTCTTCGATGTGGACACGCAGCTCGATTTTATCTGCCCGGCAGGTGCGCTCGCGGTCGACCGTGCTGAAAATATTATCGAAAAGCTGAGTGAGCTAACACGGTTCGCCGCTTCGAAGCACCTTCAGATCGTCTCGACCGTGGATGCGCACAGCGAGGACGACCCTGAGTTTAAGATTTGGAAGCCGCACTGCGTAGTGGGCACAGCCGGACAGCAGAAACTTGCCTGTACTTTGTTGACGGGCGCGGATCCGCCGCAAATCATATTCGAAAAAAAGGAGATCGAGTTCTTTGAGAATCCACGATTGCGCCCGTTGCTCGACAACCTCAAAGCGGATCGTTACGTTGTCTATGGCGTTGTGACTGAGTACTGCGTTCGATCCGCCGCTCTCGGGCTGCTGAAGACGGGAGCAAAAGTGGAACTGGTTACGGACGCCATTCAGAGCCTGAGCTCATCCGCAGAAAGGGATTTTATCGAGCATTTTCTGGCCCAGGGTGGATTAACGGTTAAATGTAACGACGTGCTGGCCGGCGGGTAATAGAACGGAAGGGGAAACCGGATATCTTTGCCCATCGACTTCGATTGCCGATACCGGCGATGCAAGGATCGCTATTGCTCTGCTGCGACCTTTGTAAGCCAACTCCACAGAATCTTTACCAACCGAAGCCGATTGCACTTCGCCATTGAAATCGGAAATCGTAACAGCAGGCTGCCGGACTCCGGTCGTGAGGACATGCGGGCCGCACGGCGTCAATACGAACGTATGGCTTTGCAAGGGCCAAGGCTTTCCGTCAACTTCAACCGGACCTTGCCACGCGACACGCGCCGGTTCTGATGCATCCACATAAAGTTCGTCAACGCCTTTTGCAGTCACTTTCGCGATACTGGCGGCGGCGGGCAGTAACTTCAAATCCTGTTTCTCAATGGAGTTTTCGAAGTAAAGCGCTACTCGTGAAAACGACACAGCCGCTTGATGTACAAGCTCAAACAGCTCCACTCCGGTCTGCTTTTTTGTAGGGTAGACATCCTGATAGCGCTCGACAACGTTGATATCAACCGCGATATGGCTTCGATCCGGCGTAAGTTCCCCGTATTTCTCCGCCAGCTTTGCGTAGCGCTCGGGTCCCAGGTTCCACAGGGTGGCCGGATCTTCTACCAGCAGGGTGCTCCTATGAGCCCGCATCAAAGGGAGGCTCTTCGCTACATCGGCCCCGAGCGCATCGCGGATATCTGGTTCGAAGCGATCGTCGATGTGGGTCAAAACAACATCCAGATAAGGCTTCGAGACCTTCGATTGATCGATGATGCTCAGCCACTGGGATTGCATGTGCGATGCGAGCGCTGCGCGATAGGTGAGAAATTTGCGAAGGTCCTGCGGATGTGTCGCGGCCGCGTGCGGCGAACCAGGTTCGAACAACAGCTTTGGATCAAAACCCACGAGTTGCTTAAACTCCTGGCGTACGTCGTCGTTCATAGGAGTAAAGCGTGCTGGATTTGAAGCGCCTTCCAGCGATTCAAAGTACAGTTCCGCGACGTTTACTCCATCCCAATCGAACCGCCGAAGAAGATCGTGAATCCGATCGGTAACTGCCTGCCGGCAATTCGGGTTTTGCAGGTTCATCAGCTTGCGCCAATCGAGCTGCGCGTCTTGGCCTAACGCCGTCTTCTCGCGCCACTCCGGATGATCTGCCCAGAACTTCTCGCTTACATGCGGCAACTCCAGCCAAGCATAGACGAGTATCGCGTTTCGGTGGCAGGCGGCAATCAGCCGTTTAAGAAATTCGTCCTGCACTGGATCGGGCTCCACATTATGCCAAGCCGCAACATGCAAGACCCCGATTCCGGCCTGTCTCCACCGCTTCGCCAGGTAGTCGACATCGGCGCGAATGCGATAAGAAGAATCGAAAAACGCCCACAACTGTGTCGTTTGTACGGGCAGAGAAAGCCCTAAATCGACTAGCGCATGCAGCAGGTACGGATACCGCTCAAAACCGGATGTGCCGGGAGCCGATGCGAGCCACAGAATGGCGCCGTGCGCCGTGCGCTTACCCGCCAGAACAGGAATGCCTTTCCATTTCTCGGTAGCAAAGACCTGGAATCCCGCCGGTAGCTCAACCGTAGGCACTTCGACTGGCTGCTCCCAAATAATCTGCATGTTCGGGCCATGTACATCGCAGATCTGACGAACCGAAACAGTTTGTGCTTTTTTTAAAATCCCCAGGCGCTCCGCTACCGGGCCCGCGCCCTCAACAAT
>DAISJE010000067.1:0-12904 GCA_036821665.1 Bryobacteraceae bacterium
GGCGGCTTGTACAACTGATGCTAGTAGAAAGCGCATTAGTCGCTCTGCTTGCGACATGGGCCGGCGTGTTGTTCGCCTGGTTGTCGACTCCATTTGTGGTTGCCAGAGTCAATCCACCGGATAATCCCGCGCGCCTGTCTCTTCCGGCGGACTGGCGCGTGTTCGGATTCGCGATGGCACTCGCCGCGTGCGTAACATTTCTCTTTGGGTTACTTCCGGCTTTGCGGGCCTCGGCGGTCAGGCCCGCGAGCGCGCTAAAGGGTGGGGACGATCCGCATTCACGCCGTCGGCTCATGCATGCATTGATCGCCGCACAAGTTGCTTTCTGTTTTCTTGTACTTTTCGTAACTGGGCTCCTGATTACCACATTTGAAAAGCTTTCGAATCAGTCGACCGGCTTCTCCGCGGAACGGCTTCTTGCGCTGGATACGGTCGCGAAACCGGCGCAACCCACCGTGTTTTGGTATCAGATGGTCAGCGATCTGCGGCGGGTGCCCGGCGTCGAGAAAGCGGCCGTGGCGGCTTGGCCGTTACTGAGCGGCACCGGCCAAAACGGCTTTGTGGCAGTTAATGGAGAGCCCCCACACCCTTTATTGGCATATTTTTTGAATGTCTCGCCCGGCTGGCTGGACACCATGAACATCCCGCTTCTCGATGGCAGAGATTTTCGTGTCGGCGATACTGATCCGGGCGTCGCCATTGTTAACCAGGCGTTCGCGAAAGAGTACTTTCATGGCAAAGATCCCGTTGGGAAGGCGTTTGAGAGATCTCACGGCGATCGGTTCGAGATCGTAGGTCTGGTCCGCGATGCCCGTTATCGGAACATGCGCGAGCCGATTACGCCGACGGCTTACATTCCGCTTCGGCTTGGCGCTCCGGCGGAAGCATTAAGCGACGCGACGTTCCTGGTGCGGACTTCGAGTCCTAACCCACTGGCAATGGCGCCAATCCTGCGCCATGAAGTGGCGCGTGCGCACCACGATTTTCGTGTCAGCAACGTCCGGACGCAGGTAGAGATTGATCGCGCGCAAACAGTTCGTGAGCGGTTGCTGGCCATGCTGGCATTCTTCTTCGCGGTGATCGCACTGCTGCTTGCGGGCGTCGGTCTATACGGCGTGCTGGACTATTCGGTCTTGCAGCGAAGACGTGAAATCGGCATTCGGATGGCAATCGGCGCACGAGCCGGCGATGTTGCCTGGCGAGTAACTACCGACGTTTTGGGAATGGTGCTGATAGGAGCGGTGATGGGCGTCGGCCTCGGAATAGCATCGGGACGGTATATCGCGACCTTGCTGTATGAAGTGAAGACTACAGATGCCGGTATACTGGCGATTCCGGCGTTAACGATATGTGTCCTGGCTTTGTTGGCTGCCCTTCCCGCGGTGATTCGGGCAGTTCGAATCGATCCGGCAGTGATTTTGCGGGTTGAATGACTGGCGCCACACCGCCCGGTTACGCCCGACTCCCCTTCCAGCTTCCACCCTCGCAAATTGCCGAGTATTTATTTCCAGTGACTTAGCATCTACCGTTTGATGCCCGAAAAGAATGGTTCCGGTTCGTCCGCTTGGCCGCTCGTGCGCCAACTCGCAAAGGGAGATCTGCTCGGTTTGGGTGCTGCAACGTCCGGTTCCGAACGGACTGCGACGCTAGAAGCTAGAACAAAAACAGCGGATCGGGTAGTCGGTTCGGTCTGCCCTTATTGTGCCGTCGGTTGCGGGCAGCTGGTGTATGTAAAGGACGAAAAGGTTATCGATATCGAGGGCGATCCGGCATCGCCGGTTTCCAATGGATGCCTCTGCCCCAAAGGAGCCGCTACGTTTCAACTCGTCGCAGGCTCGCATCGCGTAAGCGATGTACTATACCGGCGGCCGTACAGCACGGAATGGGAAAAGATCCCGTTGGAACAGGCCATGGAGATGGTGGCCCTGCGCGTGAAGCAGACGCGCGATGAAAGCTGGGAAGACAAAGATAAACACGGCAATCCGTTGCGCCGGACCATGGCGATCGCACATCTCGGCGGCGCAACCCTGGATAACGAAGAAAACTATCTGATCAAAAAGCTGTTCACAAGCCTGGGCATTGTCCAGGTGGAGAATCAGGCCCGTATTTGACATTCCTCAACGGTCCCCAGTTTGGGGACTTCATTCGGACGCGGCGGGGCCACCACGTTTCCAGGCGATCTTGTCAACTCGGATGTGATCGTCATCGAAGGCTCCAATATGGCGGAGTGCCACCCGGTAGCCTTTCGTTGGGTCATGCGGGCTCGGGAGCGCGGTGCGACCGTCATTCACGTCGACCCGCGGTTTACCCGCACCAGCGCAGTGGCGAATATTCACGTTCCGATTCGCGCCGGGAGTGACATTGCGTTTCTTGGTGGAATCATTCGATACATCATCGAAAACGAGCGCTATTTCAAGGAATACGTCGTTAATTACACAAACGCGCCCGCGATCATCAACGAAGATTTCAAGGACACGGAAGACTTAGACGGACTTTTCAGCGGCTGGGAGAAGAAGAAAGGCAAATACGAAACAAAGACTTGGATGTATGAGGGCGTAGATCCTGAGCCCGCAGGCGGTGCGCGGGAGTCCGAAGCAGGTAAGAAAGGTGAGGCGATACAGCGCCAGCCGATCCAAGCCGAGCACACGGACGAAACATTACAACATCCGCGGTGTGTCTTTCAGATCCTAAAAAAACACTATTCGCGATACACACCGGAGATGGTGGAAGAAGTCTGCGGCATTCCACCGCAGCTCTTTTTCAAAGTGGCGGAAGCACTGTGCCGGAACTCTGGGCGTGAAAAAACGGGGGCCTTCGTCTACGCGGTGGGTTGGACCCAGCATACCGTTGGCGTGCAGTATATAAGGTCGGCGGCTATTATTCAGTTACTGCTAGGGAACATGGGGCGTCCCGGCGGCGGCATTATGGCGCTGCGCGGACATGCTTCCATCCAAGGATCAACCGATATCCCGACGCTCTACAACTTGCTGCCGGGATATTTGCCGATGCCGAAGGCAAAACACGACAAAGATCTGAAGACGTATCTTCGTTTGAACGATTCACCCTCCGGGTGGTGGGGCGAATTCCCAAAGTATATGGTGTCGATGATGAAAGCCTGGTACGGAGACGCAGCCACCAAGGAAAACGATTGGTGTTACGATTACCTGCCGACGATAACGGGCGATCATTCGCACATGAATACGGTTGTAGACATGGTGGATGGAGTCGTGAAGGGCTACTTCGTCATGGGCGAAAACCCATCTGTCGGGTCCATGAACGGGCCTTTGCAGCGAAAAGGCTTGCGGCAACTCGACTGGTTGGTGGTGCGCGATTTTCAGCTAACTGAGACCGCGGATTTCTGGCGTGAGGCTCCTGAGATCGACCGTGGCGATGTTAAGACGAAGGACATCAAAACGGAAGTGTTCTTCTTCCCAGCGGCCGCTCACACCGAAAAAGACGGCAGCTTCACGAATACGCAACGCATGCTGCAATGGCACCACAAAGCGGTTGAGCCCAAGGGCGATTCACGCAGCGAACTCGATTTTATCTTTAAACTGGGTCAACGCTTGAAGAACCTATACGCGAACGAGTACCGCGTTCCGCGAAACTGGCCGATCCGGGACATGACCTGGGATTACCCGACGCACGGCCCACTCGAGGAGCCGAGCGCCGAGGCCGTATTGCGCGAGATCAACGGCTATACAGTCGCCGATCGAAAGGTCGTGAAAGGCTATACCGATCTGAAAGACGATGGTTCGACAGCGTGCGGATGCTGGATTTATTCCGGCTGCTACGCGAACAATACGAACATGACGGCGCGTCGCAAGCCCTACTGGGCGCAGGATCATATCGCATCGGAATGGGCCTGGGTGTGGCCGCATAATCGTCGAATTCTCTATAACCGCGCTTCAGCGGATCCTGAAGGCAAACCCTGGTCTGAACGGAAGAAGCTGGTGTGGTGGGATGCAGAACAACAAAAGTGGACAGGATTCGATGAGCCCGATTTTATAGAGAAGCGGCCTCCTTCTTATCGGCCCTCGAAAGAGGCGCGCGGCAAGGAAACAATTTCGGGTGTCGATCCGTTTATCATGCAGGCGGACGGCAAAGGTTGGATATACGTCGCAACCGGATTGCAGGATGGCCCGCTGCCAACGCACTACGAACCTCAGGAATCGATCGTAAAGAATCCACTGTATGGACAGCAGTGCAATCCGGAGCGGATGGAATGGATACGAAAAGATAATCCGTATCATCAGCCATATGATGATCCCCGCTTTCCCTATCTGCTGACCACTTACCGGCTGACCGAACACCACACAGCCGGAGGCATGAGCCGCTGGTTGAGCTGGCTGTCGGAACTGCAGCCGGAGATGTTCTGCGAAGTCTCGCCCGAACTCGCCAAAGAGCGCGGGCTGAAGAACGGCGAATGGGCCACCATTCGCACGATGCGCGGGGAAATCGAAGTGCGCGTGTTAGTCACAGAGCGCATGCGTCCATTGCGAATTAAGGGCAAACTGTTCCATCAGATTGGGCTTCCATATCACTGGTCGACTAAGGGCCTGGTGCGAGGAGATGCCGCAAATGACTTGATCGGCTTCGTCGCTGATCCGAATGTTTCCATTCAGGAATCGAAGGCGTTTACGGGTAATATCGAGCCTGGTCGGACGAGTAAAGGCCGGAGGCATGTCACCAGCGGCCGGTTGGTAAAAAGATTGCCTTCTCGGGAGCGTGACCGCGATCTTCCGAAGGTTGGGCACAAGCCGCAGAGCAAGCACGGCTTCAAGGCACAGCAAACAAAAGAAGGGAACGTGTAGCGTGGCCCCCACTAAGGGATTTTTCACCGACACGACTTTGTGCATCGGCTGCAAAGCCTGCGAAGTGGCGTGCAAGCAGTGGAACCAACTGCCGGATGACGGGCTGCTGTTTTCGGGCATGTCATATGACAACACCGTTCATCTGGGTGGCTCGACGTGGCGGCATGTAGCGTTCATCGAAAGGCCCGTACCATTAAGCACACAAAATGACGGGGCGTTCTCCTGGTTGTTTTCTTCCGACGTATGCAAGCACTGTGCGCGCGCGGGTTGCTTGGAGAGTTGCCCTACGGGGGCCATTATTCGAACAGAATATGGTTCGGTTTATGTGCAGCCCGATGTTTGCAACGGCTGCGGCTATTGCATTGTAAGTTGCCCGTTCGGTGTCATCAACCGGAGAGAAGAGGACGGGCGCGCCTGGAAGTGCACACTGTGCTACGACCGTTTGCGTGAGGATATGATTCCGGCTTGCGCGAAGGCATGTCCGACTGAATCCATTCAATTCGGCGATTTGGACCAACTTCGCGAGCACGCGAAGGAACGCGTTGAGGAGTTACACGAACGCGGCATGCAGGAAGCTTATCTATATGGCGCAAGCGCGGAGGATCAGCCGGGAACCGAGGGTCTGAACGCGTTTTTCTTGCTGGTTGACAAACCGGAGGTCTACAATCTTCCGCCTGACCCGGTTGTGCCGACAAAGAAAGTGAAAGAAGCCTGGATGGCTGCCGGCGCTACGGCGCTGGGTATGGCGCTGGCTGCCGTTGGAGCCGTACTGTTTGGAGGGCGTAAGTGAACGCCACGGTTCGATACAAAGATTCCGACGATCCGTTCCGCACCGACGGGCGCGATATCGATACCGAAGTCGCGCAGCTTTCGGCGGAAGCTGCTGATCAGAAGGCATCGGGTGCTGCCGATAAACATCTCAAGCAAGAGATGCCGGCATGGGAGCGCCTCCCAATGCCAAACGCGAACGATCCAGCTTATTACGATGTGCCGATGCTCAACCCGCCGGTATGGGAATGGGCGATTCCGACGTACTACTATGTCGGGGGCTTGACTGGCGCAGCACTCGTGCTGGGTGCCGCCGCGCAGATCGGCGATTCGCGAGCGCGAGGGAAATTGATTCAACGCTGCCGGTGGATAGGGCTGTCGGGAGCTACTGTCAGCGGTGCGTTGCTGATCTATGATCTGGGCATGCCATCGCGATTCATTAACATGTTGCGAGTATTTCGCCCAACGTCGGTGATGAACATGGGGGCGTGGATTCTCTCGGGCACGGGCGCGACTGCTTCTCTTTCTCTACTTCTCGGCGCTCGGCGAAACTGGCTCGGGACGATTGGCGAGATCTGTGGATATGCGGCTGGCATTTTTGGCGCGGGGCTCGCAACTTATACAGGCGTACTAACTAGCAACACAGCGGTGCCAGTTTGGCAAGCATCGCGGAAGTTGCTACCGGTTCTGTTTGGAACGTCGGCAATGTCTAGTGTCGGCGCACTATTTGAGCTGACGATAGAGAACGCGGAAGAACGGCGTTTGACAAAAATTTTTGGAGCTGCCGGTCAGGTTGCCGAACTTGCTTCCGCAATCGTAATGGAAAAAAGGGCAGCGGTTGTGCCGCGAGTGGCACGCCCGCTTAAGAAGGGCATAAGCGGATTTCTCTGGCGGACCGCGATGGTGCTCACTGGCGCTGGACTTGTGCTTGGGCTTATCCCGAAACCGTCGCGAAGCAGACGCTTAACAGCCGGAGTAATTGGCACATTAGGTTCTGCGCTGATGCGCTCCAGTGTCGAGCACATGGGCGTCGCGTCGGCGCGTGATGCACGTGCTTCGTTTCAGCAGCAGCGAGCGGGTCACGGCGCTCGCGAACTTACTAACTCAGGCCGTAGTATTTCCTAGGTAGACTTTCTCCCGCACTTTTTCTAGGTGTGCACTTACACCCGAAACATTCTTTTCTGGCCGTAGTCCCTTAAATCGCACAGCAAGGAAGGTGGGTGGCCGCAGAGGGTCCGCGGCCAAAACAGGGCTAGTCGGCTGATGCCTCAATACTTTTCGCGCAACGCGAATTCCTTCTCGAGAATCACGATTCTCGCAATTGTCTTAGCTCTCTGCGGCATCTGTTGGTATGGCTATTTAATCGTGCGTTCGCCGTACGAAATGATGCAGAACGTTCCGCGCGAGCAGCCGGTTCCTTTCAGCCATGCGCACCACGTGGGAGGACTCGGCATCGATTGCCGCTATTGTCACACCACGGTTGAAAATTCATCTTTCGCCAATATTCCCGCAACCAAGATCTGCATGAACTGCCACTCGCAAATGTGGGCTACCAGTCCGATGCTTGAGCCCGTGCGTGAAAGTTATCGCACCGGTAAATCGATCGAGTGGACGCGCGTGAACGATTTGCCGGAGTTTGTCTACTTCGATCACAGTATTCACGTGCATCACGGTATGGGATGCTCCACGTGCCATGGGCGAGTGGATGAAATGCCGCTAACGTGGCAGGCAGCACCGCTCACCATGGAGTGGTGCCTGAACTGCCATCGCCATCCGGAGCGTTACGTACGGCCGCAGGATCAGGTGTTTTCGATGGAGTATACGCCTCCGCCCGACCAGATCGCGCTCGGAAAGCGCCTGGTTCGTGAATATCACATCCAGAGCCTCACAAGCTGCTCAACCTGTCATCGGTGAAAAATATGCCCCATAACGATCTCATTCCGTTAGAAGCGCTCACGCAAAACCGGAAAGCGAGATTGTGGCGCACACCGGAAGAGTTCGCGGGGCACGTTGAAGAAATCGAACAGGAAGAGATTACCGAAGAAGGGATTGAGCTTTCGGGTGCCAGCAGGCGGCGTTTCCTTTCGCTGATGGCCGGCTCCATGGCTCTGGCCGGCCTCACCGCATGCACGCGCCAGCCGGAAGAGACGATCCTGCCTTACGTCGATCCGCCGGAAGACGTAGTTCCGGGCAGGCCGAAATATTACGCGACAGCCGCGCCCGTGAATGGAATCGCCGAAGGAGTTATTGTCGAGAGTCACACCGGGCGCCCCACCAAAGTCGAGGGAAACCCGGATCATCCTGCGAGTCTCGGGGCTACCAGCGTTCATTCGCAGGCCTGCTTGATGGATCTGTACAATCCCGATCGCGCTAGAGAAATTATTCATCTGGGACTGCCGACGGATTGGGATACATTTCAACTTGCCTGGCAGCAAGCGATCGGGCCGGTTCAAGAGCGTCATGGCGCAGGATTTCGTATTCTCACCGAAACTGTCGTGTCGCCGACCCTGGGGGCTCAGCTTCAGGCAGTGCTCAAGAAATTTCCAGCGGCGAAGTGGCATCAGTTCGATCCGGCCGGGCCACATTCTGCGCGAACGGCTGCGCAGATGGTTTTCGGCAAACCGGTGCACACGTATTACAAGCTCGCTTCCGCCGATATAGTGGTCTCGCTCGACGCGGATTTTCTGGCGTGTGGGCGCGGATCTACTCGCTATGCACGCGATTTTGCGACGCGACGCCGGCAAGGCGACCGCTTGGACATGAACCGCCTGTACGTCATCGAGAGCACTTTGACCGCTACCGGTGGGAAAGCCGATCACCGGTTGGCTTTGCGCTATGCCGATATCGAAGAATTTGCGCGCGAATTAGCCGCCGCGCTGGGAGTCACTGGCGCAGGTTCTGGAACTGGCGCTTACCAATTTTGGGTAACGCGCATCGCGCGGGATCTCCAGGCGCACAAAGGTGCCTGCGTAATCATCCCGGGTGAACACCAATCTCCCGCGGTGCATGCTCTCGCGCATGCGATGAACGCCGCGCTTGGCAATGCCGGCAAAACGGTAATTCATACGGATCCGCTCGAAGTACAGCCAGTGGATCAAATCGAATCGCTCCGCGAACTCGTGGGCGACATGAAGGCCGGAAAAGTCGATGTCCTGCTGATCATGGGCGGTAATCCGGTCTACAATGCTCCGGCGGATTTCAACTTCGCGGACGCAATCAATAACGTTAGGACTTCAATCCATGCCGCAACCCAGTTCAACGAAACATCGTTGAAGACGACCTGGCACATTCCGGAACCGCATTTTCTGGAGGACTGGGGCGATGCGCGATCGCTCGACGGCACAACCAGCATTATTCAGCCGCTGATTGCTCCGTTGTATCCGGGCTCACGCTCGCAGCTCCAGATTCTCGATACCATGCTGCAGTTTCCGGGGCGTTCCTCTTATGAAATTGTGCGTGCCTATTGGTCCGCGCACAGCGGCGCGAAGGACTTCGAAGCATGGTGGCGCAAGTCGGTGCACGATGGGCTGATTGCCGATTCCGCCGCTGCTCCCATTGAAGTCACGCCTAACAACAGCTTTGGTGCTCCGCATTCGCAGTCGTCCGGCGGCCTGGAAATTGTCATGCGCCCGGATGTCTACATGTACGACGGCCGCTATGCGAATAACTTATGGCTGCAGGAATTGCCGCATCCCATGACCAAGCTGACCTGGGATAACGCCATCTTCCTAAGCCCCAGGACGGCGAAGCGGCTTCGGTTCGATAATCAACAGCACGTCGAGTTGAAATACGGCGGCCGCAGTGTTTGGGGTTCGGTTTGGATTTTGCCCGGCCAGCCGGATGAATCCATTACAGTCGATCTCGGCTGGGGCCGCTGGCATTCTGGACGCGCCGGTGACGGTGCGGGTTTTAATGCTTATGCGATACGCACGTCCGATGCGCTTTGGACCGGAACCGGCGTGGAGCTTCGAAAACTGGATAATCCGTATCCGCTGGCCACCACGCAAATGAATCAGTCCATGGAGCATCGCGATGTGGTGATTCGAAACACGCTGGAAGGCTACAAGAAGAACCCCGATTTCGCGAAGCAAACCGAACACGAACCGGCCGGTAATCTTACGCTCTATCCGCAATGGAATTACACCGGATATGCGTGGGGCATGTCCATCGATTTGACGGCCTGCGTCAACTGCCAGGCCTGCGTGGTTGCGTGCCAGGCGGAAAACAATATTGCTGTGGTCGGCAAGGAGCAGGTGCTGGCGCGCCGAGCCATGCACTGGCTGCGGATCGATGTCTACTACGAAGGCGATCTCAACTACCCGACCGCTTATTACTGTCCGGTTCCGTGCATGCAATGCGAAAACGCGCCTTGCGAGCTGGTCTGCCCCGTACAGGCCACCAACCACAGCAGAGACGGCTTGAATGACATGGTTTACAACCGCTGCATCGGAACGCGCTACTGCTCCAATAACTGCCCGTGGAAAGTGCGGCGCTTCAATTTCATGTTGTTTCAGGACTGGAATACCGAGACCTGGAAAATGCAGCGCAATCCGGACGTGAGTGTGCGCAGCCGCGGCGTCATGGAAAAGTGCACGTATTGCGTGCAGCGTATCCGCGAAGCGGAAATCAGATCGGCAAACGAGAATCGCTTTATTCGCGACGGCGAGATTCAAACCGCTTGCATGCAGGCTTGCCCGACACAGGCGATTGTTTTTGGCGACAAAAACAACAAGCAAAACCGCGTCGCCAAATTAAAGGCTGAAAAACTAGACTACGCCATGTATGCGGAGCTGAACACGCGCCCGCGAACGACCTATCTGGCCGAGCTTCGCAACCAGAATCCGGAGTTTCAGAGTGCCTGAGCTAATCACCCTGGAGGAACGGCAACGCCACACGGCGCGGCCACTGGATCCTAACAACCCGCTTGCGGTAGTAGCCCCGGGAACCACGTTTGAATCCGTTAGTGAGCAGATCAGTTCCATCGTGCTCACACGCAAAACGCCCCCGTTCTGGTGGTGGTCATTCAGTTTCGGCTTTTTCCTCTTTGTCGTTTTCGGAATCTCGATCGGGTACCTGCTTGCCAAGGGTATCGGGATTTGGGGCGTCGAAATTCCCGTGGCTTGGGCATTCGCCATCACGAATTTCGTCTGGTGGATCGGAATTGGTCACGCAGGCACGCTCATATCTGCCTTCTTGCTCCTCATGAATCAGGGCTGGCGCAGTTCCATCAACCGGTTTGCCGAAGCCATGACCATCTTTGCCGTCATGTGCGCTGGAATGTTTCCCCTGTTCCATTTAGGCCGGGCTTGGATCTTTTACTGGATTCTTCCCTATCCGAACACAATGACCGCGCAGCCGAACTTCCGCAGCCCGTTGGTGTGGGACGTCTTCGCTGTCTCGACATACTTTACGATCTCGGTACTGTTCTGGTACATCGGAATGATTCCCGATCTGGGCACGCTGCGGGATCGTGCCGCGGGCGGATTTAAGAAAGGCTTTTATGGCGTCCTTTCTTTCGGCTGGCGCGGATCCTCACACCATTGGAAGCTGCACAAAACTGCATGCCTGCTGCTGGCCGGCATCGCCACGCCGCTGGTGCTTTCGGTACATACCGTCGTCAGCTTCGATTTCACAATCGCCATTCTGCCTGGCTGGCACTCGACAATTTTTCCGCCGTACTTTGTCGCAGGCGCGATCTATTCAGGATTCGCGATGGTGCTGGTGCTGGGGATCCCGCTTCGCGCCGTTTATGGGCTGCACAATCTGATCACGGTGCGGCACCTCAACAACTGCGGAAAACTCATGCTCGTTACCGGCCTGTTTCTGGCTTACACCTATTTGATTGAACCCTTCACGGCCTGGTACAGCGGCAACGGTTTTGAAATGTACACGGTTCATAACCGCGCGGTTGGACCTCATTCCTGGAGTTATTGGCTCGTCATTTTGCTGAATGTCGTGATCCCGCAGGCGTTGTGGTTTTATAAGGTCCGCACGCGGGTCATCCCGCTATTTACCGTGTCGATGGTCGTGTTGGTGGGTATGTGGGTCGAGCGTTTCATGATCATCGTCACCGCGCTCGACCGCGATTTTCTGCCTTCGTCGTGGTCGAATTTCGTTGCAACTTTCTGGGACAACGCAATGTTCTGGGGGTCCATTGGCATGTTCATCGTGTTGTTTATGCTCTTTGTGCGCTTCCTTCCCATGATCCCGATGTCGGAAGTGCGCGAATTATTGCCGTTCTCCCGGCCCGGTGGAGGGACCGAGAAATGAACGACTTCGGGACTTACGGCATGGTGGCGGAGTTCGATGACCCTACCGCGCTGGTGGAAGCGGCGCACGAAATTAAAAAAGAAGGCTACCGCAGACTCGAGGCGTATACGCCGTACGCGCTGAAGGATCTCGAAGAAATTATCCCCGGCCGGAACCTGGTTCCTCCCATTGTTTTGATTGGCGGATTAATAGGATCCGCAACCGCTTGGTCGATGGAGTATTACATTGCCGCAATCGACTATCCCATCAATGTCGGCGGCCGGCCGCTCTATAGCTGGCCGATGTTCATTCCCATCTTGTTCGAGCTGACCGTGCTGTTTGCCGGGACATTTGCGTTCTTCGGCACGCTGGCGTTATGTGGTCTCCCACGGCCGCACTTCCCGTTGTTCAATTTGCCTGAATTCAGCGGGGCTACCAGCAGCCGCTTCTTTTTGTGCATCGAGCAGCGCGATCCGCTGTACGATTCCGAGCTAACTGCCCGCTTTCTTAGCGGCCTCCATCCGATAGGAGTTTGGGAAGTTGAGAACGCGTAGAGTCATCGCGATACTGCCCGTGCTGCTGCTGATGGCGGCGTGCCGTCAGGACATGCAGGACCAGCCGAAATACAAACCGCTCGGCGCGAACCGCTTCTTTGCCGATGGGCGCGACGCGCGGCCCATTCCGGCCGGGACCATTGCTCGCGATGAGTTGAACAACACCGATTCTTTTCATACCGGCAGCGACACGAATGGAGAATTTCTCGCCACGATTCCTATGAAAGTGGATTTGAGCCTGCTGCGCAGGGGTCAGCAGCGTTTCGATATCTATTGCAGCCCCTGCCACGGCCGTACAGGAGACGGTAACGGAATGGTTGCCCAGCGCGGCTTGAAAATCCCGGCCGATCTTCACACGGACCGGCTGCGCTCCGTACCCCCGGGCTACATTTACCAAGTTATTAAGAACGGCTACGGAGCCATGGGCGATTATGGCGATCAGATTCCGGTGAACGATCGCTGGGCGATTGTTGCCTATGTGAAAGCGTTACAGCTCAGCCGCAACGCCCCGCTGAACGA
>DAISJE010000068.1:0-12873 GCA_036821665.1 Bryobacteraceae bacterium
AGCCGCCCGAGGCGTTCGGCTGGGGCGCCGTCTCGGTGATCCCGGACTGGACGATCTTGAATTGCCTGCCTTTGTCTTTTGCGAAACCGAAGCCGTCGCCGCCAATCACCACGCCATTGTGGAGTGTCACGCGGTTTCCGATGCGGCAGTATTCGCGAACGGAAACGTGAGAATGAGCCGTGAAATCGTCTCCGATTAGGCAGCCTTCATAGACCACTGCATGAGGGTAAAGAACGGCGTTTGCGCCGATAGTGGCCTTGTCACCGACTACGGCAAAAGGACCGATGGAAGGATTTGGGCCAATGATTGCATCCGGTGCGATGAAGGCAGCGGGGTGAACGCCAGGCGATGGCTTTGGAGGCTGATAGAAGAGCGCAAGAGCGCGTGCGAAATCGTAATAGGGATTGGTGGATATAAGCGTTGCGGCAGTTCCGGTCAAGGGCTCCGCCGCAATGACGGCGGCGGCTCGAGTCGCCTTAGCCTTCGGCGCATATTTCAGGTTCGCAAGGAACGTAATTTCCTGGGGCCCAGCTTTTTCGATCGTCGAGACGCCGGTGATTTCGGCTTGCGGTTCGCCCGCCAGCCGGCAGCCCAGCAAATCGGCTAATTGGCCGAGCGTAAAGGATGGCATCAGGCTTCAGCGACGGTTCGATTCTTGAGTTCGCCGATGCCGGAAATGCGGACGGTTATTTCTTCACCGGCGCGAAGATAGCGAGGTGGTTTGCGCGCAAAACCAACGCCCGAAGGTGTGCCGGTTGAAACCACGTCTCCCGGTTCCAGCGTAAATACGCTCGAAAGGAATGCGATCAAATCGGGAACTTTGAAGATCAACTCCCGTGTATTCGAATCCTGGAGAATCTCACCGTCAATCTCCAATTCAATGTCAAGATCATGCGGGTCGGCAATCTCATCGGCAGTGACAATCCAGGGGCCCATAGGCGCAAAGGTATCGAAGGTCTTACCCATCAGCCATTGCGTGGTGGCGCGCTGATAATCGCGCGCGGACACATCGTTCACTAGCGTATAGCCAAAGACATGATTCTTCCAATTTTCTTTTGAAATATGACGCCCACCGCGACCGATGACAAAGGCGAACTCGGCTTCGAAATCGGGCGCTTTGGAAACCTTGGGAAGTATAATGCTTTCCCCCGGTCCGATAACGGCAGTATTGAACTTATTAAAGATGGTCGGTACTTTCGGAATCTCAGCTCCCGTCTCCTTGGCGTGATCCAGATAGTTCAAGCCGACGCAGATGAGTTTGCCGGGCCTGGGTATCGGCGCGAGCAGTTTTACATCCGATAGGGGACGCTGCGCGCCGCCAGGAGTATCCGCGGCTAGTTTTTCTGCCTTGGCAAGTCCGTGCGAACCGGCTTCGATTAGTTCAAGCACCGAACGAAACCCGACAGCCGAGAGATCGATCACAATGTTGTCTTTGACGATGCCTGGGCGTGCTTTGCCAGCGTCTTCGTAGGTAACAACTCGCATGCTGTCATCTTAGACTGATGACTGCTTAGAAAGCGCTTGCTGACGGGGTTGACAAAAATTGTCGGGAGCCGCTGCCCCACGTGCGCTACTTAGGATTCGCGCAGAAGGGCAACTACGTCATCGACCGTAATAACGCCAATGAGACGCTCATATTCATCGATCACGGGTAAAGACAGGAGATTGTATTTATCGAACATCTCTGCGATACGATCCTGCTTTTCGGAGGCCTGTACGTAAAGGGGAGGGTCTGAAGCTAAATCTTTCAATGGAGTGTCGCCGTTCGCGAACAACAACTTGGCAAGCGGAACGCTGTATCGGAGGCGATGCTCGGAATCGATCAGGAAGATGGTGTGCAGATTTTCCAGGCGTTCCTGATCTCTGCGGAGTTCCAACATTGCTTCGGCCGCGGTTGCATTCTCATTCAAGGAGAGATAGCCGGTATCCATGATGCCGCCGGCCGTGTCGTCGCGGAAATCGAGCAACTCCTCCACTTCTTCTTTATCCTCCGGCTGCATCTCGTCCAGAATTTGTTCGGAACGCCTTACTTCAAGATCGTTCAGCAGGTCGGCGGCCTCAGAGGGCTCCATCTCTTCCAGGATTTCGGCGGCCTTGTCCGTTTGGAGGGATTCGATGATGCGCGTTTGAAGGTCGGGCTCAACTTCACTGAGGAGTTCAGCCGCCGTTTCACTATCCATGGTGTTGAAGATGGCAGCGCGATCGTCGTGACTAAGGTTTTCGACGATGTCGGCCAGATCGGCAGGATGCATGTCTTCCAGCAGCTTGTTTGAAATGTTAAGTCTTACGCGACGTTGCGGGTCGGCTTCTAAAATGTTGCAGAATTCCCAGCGGATAGAGTGCGCCGGGATCCGGCTCTGCACGGTTCGGATGGCCGCGGGAGAGACAATACCGCGGAGCAGACGCCGAACTATAGAACGTACGCCGATATCCACTTCGAGGATATGTAGAACTTCGCTGCCGTTCTCACGCTCTTTCAGAAAGGTAATGTCATTGACGCGCACAACTTTTCTGCCCTGTGCATCGATGATTTGTTGGTCGAGCAGATCTCGAACCATGCGCAGCATGTATTCGTCTGAATGATAGGGAGTCAGGCGCTCGTCTTTGAGACGGATGCCATCGGTTCCGATGGATTCGATCTGATCGTAGCGGATGCTCAACCAGCCGGGACCCGCGCCGACGAGGAAACGATCGAGCCGTACAGGATCAATGAGTGGCACGAGAGCAGCATCACGAAAAGTTCCGATTCGGCGGCCCTTTAGGTCATATACCTTGACGTTCAGCAATTCCGAAAGGTATAGGATCTCTTGATCGTCTGCCATACTCATTAGCTAATCGCCGGTCCTCCGCCTCCCACCTGCTCGTGTTTTTGAACAAACACGTGATAGGTGACAGCGTCCCAGGCGTTATGAATGCCGACAAAGAGCAGCAGCAGAGCCGCAGCTCCGACCGCAAACAGCGCCTCTCGAATATAGAAGGGAGCGGCGCACGCAGCTCCAGCTAGCGTTATGTACGCCGCGAAGGGCAACAGAACATGAAACAACCAATCCTCGAACTCGGGCCGGTAGGCGGTTTGCACTCGCATCCTGCGCGTGATGAGCATGGCATAGCCGACGCCGGTCAGGCCCAGGAGGCCCCAAAGTATGGCAGCGCCGCTGAACGTTTGCCATGGGGCGTTTAGAATTGCCGATAACAACAGCGCGGCTCCGAAGTGGATAATCGTCGGCGTCGCAAATGCGCGGCCTGCCTGAGCGTTAGCTCGTACGTTTGGCATGCTCGCGATGAGGCTCATGACAACGAACTGCAAACCAATCAGAGCGCCGGCAGATGATCCGACGATTACATAGAAATTGGTCCATCCGGCGAGTACTGTCATGTTGTCACCGCGTCGAACCCGTAATTGTGCAGCTTTACTCTGACTAGCATCGTGCTCTCTTTGAGAATAACGGTCAGGAATAAAGACTAAATCGGGGCGGCGAACCGGGATAATACAGGCAGAGCAGCTTGCAGTGAACAGCGACATGCAACTTGAGAAGCGACGCCATGGCACGGCCAAGCTGACGATTAAACAATTTTTTGGACGCAACGGTGTGCTCTCTCGTGCGCACCCAAACTATGAATATCGGCCCGGTCAACTGGAGATGGCCGAGGCAGTTGCTTCGGCGTTAGTAGACCAACGGCATCTGATCGTCGAGGCCGGGACGGGAACGGGCAAAACACTGGCTTATTTGATGCCATCTCTGCTGTCCGGCAAGCGGGTAGTAATTTCCACGGGGACCAAGAATCTGCAAGAGCAACTCTTTTACAAGGACTTGCCGTTCTTGCAGTCGCTGTTTGAGCGGCCATTGTCTGTTTGTTACATGAAGGGCCGAAACAATTATGTGTGCCGCCAAAAAGTCTACGACGCTGAAAGAGAGCCGGTGCTGACCGGCATGCAGGAGAATCGCGAATTTCAGATTATCCGTGAGTGGGAGAAAATCACGGGGACAGGCGATCGCAGCGAACTGAGCGGTATACCGGAAAACAGTTCGGCATGGTGGAAGCTCGACGCCAGAAGCGATTATTGTGCGGGGCAGAAATGCAAGCAGTTCGACCGGTGTTTTATCACGGAAATGCACCGCCGCGCCGCAGAGAGCGACATTATCATCGTCAATCATCATTTGTTCTTTGCCGATTTGGCGATGCGCGATCAGCCGTTTGGAGCCATTCTGCCGGATTATTCGGCGGTAATCTTCGATGAAGCGCACGAAATTGAAGATGTGGCAAGCCAGTACTTCGGGATGAGTGTAAGTAATCTCCAAGTTCAGGAATTGGTGAAGGACGCGGCGGCTATATCCAGAAGAAAACTGTTTGGCAGCCCGGAACTGGATCGCGCGCTGATTCACGTCGGAGATCGGGCCGAGGGCTTCTTTCACCTGTTCCCGCAAGAAGGGCGACAAGGCTTTCGGGAGCAGGAGGGCTTCTTATCTAAGCACGAAGATGTCTATCGCGAGTTGTTGTTTTCGCTGGAGTCGCTTTGTGCGCGCCTGGAACTGGTAGAGGGGGCAATTGAAGATACGCTGCCACTCTCGCGACGCGCGAAACTCATTCAACAGGCGCTGCGTTTTTGGATGGAGAGCGGTGAGGCGAGTTACGTTTACTGGGTAGAGCGGCGTGGCCGGGGATTGTATCTGCAGGCCACTCCCATCGATGTCGCGCCTATGCTGCGCACACGGCTATTCGACCAGATACAGCCGGTAATCCTGACCTCCGCCACGCTTATGGTGGCGGGCGGTTTTGATTACACATTAGGACGGTTGGGACTGGACAACGCGAGGACATTGCACGTCGACAGCCCGTACGATTATGGGAAACAGGTCCTGCTTTATGTCCCGCCACACCTGCCCGATCCGCGTCAACAAGAATTCGCACGCCGGGCGGCCGACGAAATTGAGCACGTAATTGAAGCATCGAGCGGGCGCGCCTTTGTCCTGTTTACGAGTTATCAACAGATGCGGCAGGTCTATGAGCTGCTTCGAACGCGATTGGATTTTCCACTGTTAATACAGGGAGAGGGTCCCAGGACAGCATTGATCGATGCTTTTCGCGCTACGCCGGGCGCGGTCTTGTTTGGAACCTCGAGTTTTTGGCAGGGCGTCGATGTGCAAGGCGAACAGCTCAGTTGTGTCATTATCGACAGGCTGCCGTTTGCAGTGCCGACCGATCCCGTAGTAGCGGCGAGAACAGAGGCTATCAGGCAGAGCGGCGGAAATGCGTTCTACGATTACCAGATCCCGCAGGCCGCACTGGCCCTGAAGCAGGGATTTGGGCGACTGATTCGCGCGACCGCGGATCGCGGTGTACTCGTTCTGCTGGATAATAGGATCATCAAGCTGCCGTACGGGCGAGTGTTTTTTGAGAGCCTGCCTCCGTACCGCTTTACCAGAGAACTGAGGGATATACAGAAATTTTTCAATGTTTGAGATTTGCGTAGAGCACACGTTCGCCGCCGGCCACGCGCTTCGGAATTACCACGGCAAATGCGAGAACGTGCATGGCCATAACTATCGTGTGCAGGTCGGACTCGCCGGTCCGGAGCTGGACGAAAACGGACTGCTTTTTGATTTCTCCGAACTAAAAAGCCGATTGCGAGCCACCAGCGAATATCTGGATCACCAGTTCATCAACGAGCTGAAGCCGTTCGACGAGATTAATCCTTCAGCCGAGAACATTGCAAAGTTTTTTTACGAGGAGTTAAGGAAGGAAGTAACAGCGGCATCGATCTCGTTCGTGAGAGTGTGGGAAACCGATACGTCGTATGCGGTTTACCGGCCGTGAGAAAGAGTGGGGAAATCGGGGACACGCCTGCTGATCGGACACCGCAACAATTTTGAATGCTAGCCCGGAGTGTCCCCGATTTTTAAAGGGCGCTAGCGGCCGAAGAAGGCGGCGTTTCGCTGAGCGAAATCTGCCCATTTATCGGGAAGGTCGTCAAGAGCAAAAATTGCCGATACCGGGCAGACCGGAACACATGCGCCGCAGTCGATGCACTCTACCGGGTCGATATACAACATCTCTTCGCCTTCGAACTTTGCTTCGTCTTTTTTCGGGTGAATGCAATCTACGGGGCAGGCATCGACACAGGCAGTATCTTTCGTCCCGATGCAGGGTTCCGCAATTACGTAAGCCATTTTAAATCCGTGTAATGTCTAAACCTTAAATTCTAGGATTAGCACACCGTCGAAACGAGTGACAAAAATGCTTCAGCGAGCGGTCGGAATCGCGGTTTGAGCGTAGAAAGATCGTGAAATCCGGTGATCACATCCCGCCCTATACAATGGCGAATGATGATCTCCAAGGTGCGTAAAGCAGTATTTCCGGCTGCGGGCCTGGGCACGCGATTCCTCCCAGCCACCAAAGCCCAGCCCAAAGAAATGCTTCCGATCGTAGATAAGCCTTTGATCCAGTATGGGGTCGAGGAAGCGATGCACTCCGGGATTCAGGACATCATTATCGTGACCGGGCGCGGGAAATCTTCGATCGAAGATCATTTCGATGTCAGTTTTGAGCTGGAGCAGTTGCTCGAATCAAAGCAGAAGACGGAAATGCTCTCGATGGTGCGCGCCATCTCGGACATGATCGACGTTTGTTACGTCCGGCAGAAAGAAGCGCTCGGGCTTGGGCATGCGGTGCTGCGCGTCAAGGAACTGGTGGGGCAGGAGCCGTTTACAGTAGTTCTATCGGACGACATCATTGCGTCCGAGACGCCGTGTATTCGCCAGTTGCTCGACGTTTACGAATATTACGGAGCGTCGGTACTGGCGTTGATGGAAGTGCCCAGTGAACAGATCTCGGCTTACGGCGTCGTAGACGCGGAACTGGTGGCCGACAACGGCCGAGAGAACCGGCTATTCCGTATTCGCAATATGGTGGAGAAGCCCAAGCCGGCGGATGCGCCCTCGAACCTGGCGATTATTGGTCGATATGTTCTGACACCCGAGATCTTCACCTGCATCGAATCGATCGAACCGGGTAGCGGCGGCGAAATACAACTCACAGACGCGTTGAAATACATGTTGCGGAACCGGCCGATCTACGGGTTGAAGTTTGAAGGAACGCGTTATGATGCCGGCGACAAACTAGGATTTTTGAAGGCTACGGTGGAGTTTGCATTGAACCGGCACGATCTGGGTAATCAATTCCGCGACTATTTAAAAAATCTGTGCATCCAGCAGTAGTGCTCCGCTCTCTTGCCGTCTTGTCGTTGCTGAGTGTCATCGCGGCAGCAGGACAGGAACTGCCGGCACAGGATTATGGACAGCCGGTCACGCCGAAGGTTGTTGTTTATGTACAACTTGCTTTGAAGAACGGAGATCTGGACTCCGCCCAAAAGATGGTTGGGCAGTATCGCCGTTTATATGGCGATACGCCGGAGGCGCTCGAGGCTTTCTCCTGGCTGGCACGCGGTGAATTGGTTTACGGGCACCCTGACCAGGCGCTCAAGGATGCCGAAGAAATTGAGCGCATCTCGCGCGCATCGCTCGGAACGCGCAAACTAGATGCCGAGCCGCATTTGCCGCTTGCGTTGGGGGCGGCGTATGAGGTGCAGGCCGAAGCGCTCGCTCGTGCCGGCAAGCGTGCCGAAGCCCTGCAACTGCTACAAGGGGCTTTGAAGACGTGGCAGGGCACATCGCTCGTGGACCGGCTGCAAAAGAACATCAACCTGATGAGTCTGCAAGGCAAGCCCATGCCGCCCCTGCGTGAGACCGAATGGATTGGCACGAAGCCGAAACTCACTGACCTGCGGAGCGGCAAAGTGCTTCTTCTGTTTTTTTGGGCGCATTGGTGCGCGGACTGCAAAGCCGAAGCGCCCATTATTGCCAAGCTCGCCTCCGAATTTGAGCCAAAGGGATTGATCGTCATCGCACCAACGCGTTTGTACGGCTACACGGCGCAAGAGGAAAACGCAGCGCGGGCAGTCGAGCTACCGTTTATTGAAAAGGTTTACCAGCGATATTACTCGAACATTCCGAATGTGCAGGTACCGGTGGATTCCGGAAATTTCCAGCGTTTCGGAGCGAGCACGACGCCGACCATCGTCCTCGTGGATCGGCAGGGAATTGTCCGGCTATACAATCCGGGCGTCATGGAAGAAGCACAATTGCGTGCAGCGATTGTGCCGCTCCTGGCCGGCAGGCATACGGCATCAGCGGGCAAGTGAGGTTAGGCGATAATTTTGACATGCAAGTTCGAATTGCATTCGTGACTACTCTGCTGGCGTTTAGTATGTCTCTCGCGGCTGCCACTCCGGAGACCACAATTCGAGTTGTCGTCAAGAATCAATACGACAAACCGGTGGAGAATGCTGCAGTCATTCTCGATTTTCTCGGTTCCCATCAAATCATGAAACTGGGTAAGCGCAAACCGATTCACTGGGAAGTAAAGACAAACCAGGAAGGCGTGGCGCATTTCCCGCCCGTTCCCGAAGGCACCGTGCAGCTACAAGTGATTAACAGCCGTTATCAGACCTACGGCAAGAAGCTGGATGTGTCGGGCGACGAGAAGACCATCGATATCACACTCAATCCTCCGCAGAAACAATACAGCGCGCATCCACCATTGAAACCGGCGGACGCGCCGAAATAATGACACCGCTTGTTGACGGGTTGTAAAAAAATGGCGGCACAGCCTCTGGAGCGCTGATTCGGAACAAATCGGGGACACGCCTGCGGGATCGAACATTGCGCCGATTCAGAGTTTAGCCCGGAGTGTCCCCGATTTTTCGCCGTCTATTTTGCGAAGGGGTATTTGTGGCTAGGATCGATCGCGATGGCTTCGATTTCGATACCCACATCGCGTGGTAATCGCGCGACCTCGACGGTGGTGCGGGCTGGGGGATTCGGTCCGAACAGCTTGCCGTAAGTCTCGTTCATCTTGGCGAAGTTGTTCATGTCTTTTAAGAACACCGTAGTTTTGACGACATCACCCAACGTCAGGCCCGCTGCCTCGAGAACCAGCTTGAGATTTTCAATAACACGTGTGGCCTGATCGTGGATGGAGCCGGTCACAAGCTCGCCGGTGTGTGGGTCGGCGGGAATCTGGCCACTCAGAAAGACAAAGCCATTGACTCTTACGGCGGGGGAATACGGTCCTCCCGCTTTGGGCTTTTCCGGAGTAATGATTTCCTTCATATTGCTCTATTGTGCACAGATAGGCGAAATTCACCGATGGACACAGCGTTAAGCCGCGTTAAAGCTCTTTCCAATTGATTTGCAATAAGTACGGGCGCTCTTGGATTCACAAATGTTGCCGTGCCTACCTGAACAGCACTTGCCCCGGCGATGAGGAATTCGGCTGCATCCGCTCCGCTGGCAATACCTCCCATTCCAATAACAGGAATTTTGACGGCTTGCACGGCTTGCGATACAAAACGTAGCGCCAGCGGTTTGATAGCCGGACCAGACAAGCCTCCATACCCAGCGCCGATGCGGGATTTCCGCGTTGCTGGATCGAGAGCGAGGCCGACGAATGTGTTTACTAGTGAGATAGCATCCGCACCCGACTGTTCGGCAGCTTGAGCGAATGGCTCGATGCGAGCGACGTTGGGAGAGAGCTTCACAATCAACGGACGGCGTGCGATGGCGCGCGCCTGCGAAACCAAATCGGAGAGCAGATCGGGATCGCTCGAAAAGAACATGCCACCATGTTTGGTGTTCGGGCACGACACATTGAGTTCGTAACCGGCGATTCCTTCGACGTCTTCCAGTGCGCGAATCACATCTAAATAGTCGTCGACCGCATAGCCGAACACATTCGCAAACACGGGAACCGAGTATTTGCGAAGTTTCGGTAGCTTTTCCCGGATGAAAGCGGCTACGCCGACATTCTGAAGGCCGACTGAGTTGATCATCCCGCCTTCGGTATGCCACAGCCGGGGCGCAGGGTTGCCCGCGATCGGCTGGCGGGAAAGGCCCTTGGTAACGATCGCTCCGAGATGGTTGAGATCGACTATCTTTTCAAACTCGATGCCGTACCCGAAAGTTCCGGAGGCAGCAAAAACGGGATTGCGGAGCGTTATGCCGCAGAGCGTAGTTGCGAGCGGGTTCGCGTTCATCAGCGGACGACCGCCGTGGCAGGCTCTTGGGCCATGAGGCGGTTTGCGATCTGACGGATCAGATCCCAGGTTTCGCGCACGTCCTGTTCGGTGGTCTGGAAATTTCCGATCGCGAACCGCAGCACAAAACGACCGTTGAGGACAGTATGCGACAGGAACGCTTTGCCGCCTGCGTTGATTTCCGTCAACAACCGCCGGTTAATTTCGTTTGAGCCGCGATGCCGGAAGCATATGAGCGAAAAAGGAACAGGAGCGCAGACCTCGAAATTATCATCCGATTCAATCAGGGATTTCAGGACCTGTGCCATACGCAGCGCTTCGCGCAGCAACGCTATGATGCCCTGACGGCCATAGTAGCGAAATACGTACCACAGTTTCAAGGCACGGAATCGCCGGCCAAGTTGCACGCCGTAGTCGTTATAGTTGACGGCGCGATCATCTTCAGCGGTGCGAAGGTACTCAGCCCCGAGTGCGGAGGCTCTGCGCAGGATATCCGGATACCGTGTATAGAGCACGCTGCAGTCGATCGAAACGTAGAGCCACTTGTGCGGATTAAGAATAATGGAGTGCGCGCGCTCCGCACCATTGAGGACCTGCCGCATCTCGGGCACCACTGCGGCCGAACCGCCGTAAGCAGCATCCACGTGCAACCATGCGCCATAGCGTTCCGCGATACGCGCGATCTCCGGGACAGGGTCGACGGCGCTTGTAGATGTGGACCCGACAGAAGCAACGATGCAGCAAGGCCGTTTGCCGGAGGCCAGATCGCTCTCAATAGCCTGTTGTAGCCGATCGGGCCGCATACGAAACTGCTCATCCACGGCAATTTTCCGCACGTTTTCCTGCCCGAAGCCGAGCGTGATTGCAGCCTTTTCCGAGGAAGAATGCGTGTGCTCAGAAACGTACACAATTAAGCCCGGGTGCATGCCCTTAACGCGGCATTCGGGATCTACGAATTCACGCGCTGCGCCGATGGCCTGAAGGACGCCGACGGATGCCGTGTCGTAGATAATCCCGAAGTAAGATTCATCTAGCGCTAGCCATTGCCGCAGCCACCGCAAAGTGACCTGTTCGAGCTCGGTTCCGGCGGGCGACGATTTCCACAGCATCACGTTCACGTTCATTGCCGCGATCAGCAGGTCGGCAAGGATAGACGGCGGAGTGGAAGAGACGGAAAAATAGGCGAAAAAGCGCGGATGATTCCACAAAGTCAGAGCCGGAAAAATAGTGGAGCGGAAATCCGCGAAGATCGATTCGACAGATTCGCCTGTTTCCGGAGCTGAATCGGGAAGCTGCGCGGTGAGATCGCCGGGCGTAGTTGCAGGCAAAACCGGAAACCCGCGTACATTTTCGAAGTAATGAGAAATCCATTCGCAATGCTCCTGCGCAGCCGCGACGAACTCGTCACCGGTCATAAAGCGCGCGCACTGCTCGCGAGCGGCAGTTGGCTCACTTAGCACAAGACCAATGTCTCATGCCTGCGAACTGTTGGCGCCGGCGAACTCTCCACATTCGGCAAGCACCGCCGGAAGCCAGCCACGCAGCCATTGATGAAAAGCGATGACATCGGCCGACATGTCTTCGTCGAACGGGACGGCGAGTTGATTCAGCTTCCAGCCTCTTGCAACAGCGGCTTGCTTAACGGCAACCGGGGTCGGGAATTTATTGACAAATGCGGCAAACTCATGCAGGCGCGTGTTCAACCGTTCAGCACGATCGATGGCTTGACTAAGAAGCGCACGCTCCAGCGCGACTAACAATTCGGGGATGGCCCCTGCAATACCGGAAACGACTCCATGGGCTCCAGCTTGGCGCGCTTTCAGATAGACCTCGTCACAGCCCAACAAAAACCGGAAGCTGAGTTCGTCTTGAAGCTTGTTAATTTCCTCAAAAAAACTCCAGTCGCAACTGGAATCCTTGATGCCGGCGAACGCTCCGGTGCGAAGAAGGCGTTCGGCGAGGGCCGCCGATATCGGATTCGTAAATGCCGGAATGTTGTATAAATAAACCGGAACCCGACCGTCGATTTCCTTCGTGAACTGCTCGTAAAAGTAAAAGATCTGATCGTCGGGATAGTGGTAAAAATAAGGCGGCATCAGCAATATCCCGGATGCGCCGGCTTTGATGGCGTTTTCGGCCAATTCCAAAGCTCCGGACAAAGTCGAATGGGAGACGTTGACCAGGACCGGGACACGGCTACGGCGGATGGCAAGAATAACCACTCGCATTCGTTCCGTGACGTCGTAGTGGATAAATTCGCCGGTCGATCCAAACAGTACTAATCCGTCAACTCCGGCCCGGACGATGATATCCAAATAGTCAAGTAAGCCAGCTGCATCCGCATCAACGGAACCGGACCGCCGGGGAGTGGGAAGAGCCGCATATACACCAGTAGCTAAAAGGGGCTGCTTTTCGTATTCCATGCGAAGGAGCGCCGCTAACGCGGTACGGAACTCTATCCATACCACATAATGTCTAAGGGATTTTGGCTTTTAGTTGGATAAAGCGGATTTATTATGCTTGTGAAATTCTTCTGATTTTTCGTGGCGCGCCAAAACGCATTGGACGAGCTTCTCGGGATCAATCAGATGGCGCGGTCGAAAATGCTTGGTGGACCATTTACATCCGTCTTCAAGCTGAATGCCGAGAAAGTGGCCGCCATCGCGAAATGTGCAGTAGCGCACCGTTCCGACCAACTTCCCGTCACCGTAATTTACTGATATTTTTGTGCCCGGCAACACTGCGCTCTCGAGCTGCAGGCAAACCCCGGACAGAGAAAT
>DAISJE010000069.1:0-10906 GCA_036821665.1 Bryobacteraceae bacterium
TCTGTGAACTGCCGGCCGATTGGATTCTCTCCTGGCCACAGCAGATGGGCCATTTTCTGATTGATGACGGCAACCTTTCCGGAATCTTCCTCGCGAAGCGCGCGGCCGGCGATCAGCGGGATGCGCATCGTTTTGAAATATTGGGAATCGACAAGACGGGCTTCCGCGCCCGCGTCTCGGTTGAGCGGTTTGCCGACTGGCCCGATTCCGTGAATTTCGTAATCGCCAGTAAGTGGAAGAACATTCACCATGCTGGCTGATTCGACCCCGGGAATCGCGCGGATACGATCGAGGAGTTCGCGTTGCGTGGCCAGCATTTTCGGCGGGTCGGCGTAAAGTTTCGGGCTAAACGAAACACTGAAGGTCAGCAGAGTCTTCGGATCAAATCCAGGGTTGACGTTCATCACGTTCAAGAAGCTGGCGGCAAGCAGACCAGCGCTTACCAGCAGCACCATGGAAATCGCAATTTCCGCGGCAATGAGCGCGGCGCGAAGCCGCTGAGAACGGCGATCGCCGGTTGCGGAACGGCTCTCGCTTCGAAACCAGCCAACTGAATCAGGAAGAACGATAAGCGGCAGGGCTCCGAAAATCAGCGCGGTCGCGAGAGCGAAGCCGATCAAAAGGAGCACGGCGTGCGTGTCAAGCGAAAGTTCATACAGCCGCGGTACACGGGCGGCGCCGACCTTGCGTACCACCTCAATGGCCCAGCCGCTGAGACTCAAGCTGAGGGCGGAGGCAAGGGCAATGAGAATTCCTTGCTCGATCAACGCTTGACGGAACAATTGCCAGCGGCTGCCGCCAAGCGCTTGGCGGATCGCATATTCGCGGAGACGGTTGGCATTGCGCGTGACGAGCAGATTGCCCAGATTGAACAGTACCAAGAGCAAGAGCAGCACGACCGCCGCAACCAGCATCCAGAGCGCATTGCGAACACCCCACGCCATGCTTTCGCGTAACGGGGTGACCTGGATGGCGATTATTTTGGCAAGATGTTCGAGCGGTTCGCGATATTGCGGATTTCTCTCGACAATGTAGTGGAGACTTTGAATCGCCGAAACCTTAAACTCGGCCGCTACGCGAGCCGGTTGAATGCCCGCTCGCAAGCGCCCGAGGACGTAATAGCTGTAATTGTTTTGGTCAATCATCTTTTGAGTCATGACCAACGGCGTCCAGAATTCGGTTTGTTCGGGAGCGAAACGCATGACGGCGCCCACATCGGCCAGGCGAGGGAAATCGAAGCGGTCTGGCGCGACGCCGATTACCGTCATGGTCGCGCCGCTGAACTGAATGCTTTTGCCAACGATGGCAGGATCGCTGCCAAACCGGCGCGCCCACAATTCATGGCTGAGAATGATGACCTGTTCGTGCCCGGGAACCGCGTCTTCCTGACGGAAGTCCCGGCCGAGAAGCGGTGAGATTCCGAAGACACGGAAGAAGTCCGGGGTCACTTTAGCGCCAGACAGGAGTTCAGCACGATCGCCGCCCGTGAGAGTCAAATCCGTCGTGTTGATTGCGGCGGCATAATCGAGCAGACCGGATTTCTGCCAGCGCTGGAACTCGTCAAGCGTGCAGATGTGCGGACCACTTCCCATGAAGGGCACGGTTTCGGTGATGGTCACGAGGCGATCTGCATGTTTGAACGGCAGCGGGCGCAGGATTACGGTGTTCAACACGCTAAAGATTGTGTTGACGCCGGCGAGGCCGATCGCGAGCGTTATGACAAAAAGAGCAGCGAACCGCCAACTTTTGCCAACGCTACGAAGCGTATAGCGGATGCCCGGCAGAATAGTCATCCTTTCCTCATCATGCACCGTGCGTGCGCCACTTGGTCTACAGTTACTTCTCTAATTCGCTCACTAGTTCCGTAACCACATCGCCTACAATCTGGAAGCTGTGTACGCTCAGTTTGTCTAAGGTGTCCTGGGCCGTGTGCCAGTAGCTTCCATTCGGCCCGTAATCGAGATCGATAATGTCAATCGCGTTCACACCCGCATCGACAAAGGGTTTGTGGTCGTCGTCGATGGCGCCCGGATCGCGACGAAAATATTTCGAATAGCCCAGCTTGGCGGCAATCTGCCACATCATGGTGCGCAGGGATTGGGACGAATTTTCATCATTCGCAATGTCCAGGTCCTTATCGCCGATCATGTCGATGTTAATAAGCGCCTTAATGCGGCCCAGCGTTCCATCGGCAAGCCATTTCGCGGTCAGGTGCCGGCTTCCGTAGGTGTTGTCGTTATCCGCCCACTCCGCCCGGACCGCTTCCTCCCCGTCGAAGAACACGATGTATAGATCGTCTTTGTGCTTCATGCCCGCCGCGACTTTCGCAAATTCCAGCAGGAAGCCGGTTGACGATCCGGCATCATTCGCGCCAACAAAATGAATCATCGGAATTTTCTTGGTGTCGTAGTGACCGGTAATGGCCACTGCTTTACCGGACGTGCCGGGAAATCTCAAAATAATGTTGGCCATTGGAACCGGCCCGGCAGGTGTTTCTCCATTGAATGAATCGACGGTCAGTTCCCCTCCCAACGGCTTCAATTCGGAAATGATCCACTTTCGCAAGACGGCAATCGCGTCCGAGCCGGATGGCCGTTCACCCAATGAAACCGCATGGCGAGTATATGCCATGGCTGCGGATCCGCGGAACGTGTCTGAACGAGTAGCAGTTGTTGAACGCGAAATTGCGGCGTATAGTACTAGGCAAAACGGTAATATTACAAGTTGCCGCACTAAAGATAGAAGCTTGGTCGGCCGATTAGGTTTGTACATTGCTCGAACGGAAAAGGTTTCAGATTCCGCATTGGTTTCAGTAAGGAGAACCACCTGGGGACGTGCCGTAAAGGGCTGTTGTATTATAGCTTTGCAACGGACGGCCATGGGTCGCCTGAGGATTTATGCAGTCAGTCGGACAAAGACTCCGTGAAGCGCGTTTGCAGCGTGGAAGATCGCTCGAAGATGTGAGTGCTAGTACCCGCATCGCTGTCAAGCATCTGCTCGCCATTGAGGCCGATGAACTCGAAAAGCTAGGCGCACCGTTCCTTTACCGAAGTTTTGTCCGGCAGTTCGCCAAAGAACTGAATCTGCGCGACGAACAATTCGACAGCGACGTGCAGGCGGCGGCGAGTACGATGCCTGAACCGTTAATGCCGGGTCAAGGTAATGGGCCATTTCCGGCAGTGAATGCCTTACCCGTCCGCCGTCCGCGAAGTTTCAAATGGCTGCATTCGGTCGCATCGTTGATCGTCATGATGGTTGTTTGTTCGACCATTTATTCGGCTTGGCAGAATTCCCGGTCAAGTTTGCACACGTCCTTCAAAAACCTGTTTTCGGTCGTAAACGATACCAAAGCAACGAATTCCTCCCGAGTCTTAAAGAAGCCGGCGCGTCACCAGAATAATGCGCCAATCACCCAGATTTCGGAAGCAATGCCCGCTTCCTCCGGTATCGGGAGCGAAGACGATTCCGCTTTCAGTTCCTCGTCGGCGGATATAGTTGGCGCTTACCGTATCGAATTATCGGCGATTGAGCCAACCTGGCTGTCCGTCATTGCCGATGGACGCCGGGCGTTCAGCGGCATACTCGAAGCGACCGATACCAAGGTGCTCGAAGCGCATGAAAACGTCCGGATTCGAACTGGAAATGCCGGCGGAGTGAATGTGACGCTCAATGGAAAAGCGTTAGGCGCAATCGGCCCGCGGGGCCAGGTGCGCACTGTTATCTTTACGAAGGACGCCTACGAAATTCTTCCGCCTGAGCCGCACATGAGTCTCACGGAGTTCAGCCCGATCGGCGAATAGCGTGGGCCTCATCTGTTTCGACGGTCGTACCGCTTTTGGCGGCTTTTTGCAGACGCCTCTTCTGACGTTCCATAAGGATCAGCTCACGCCTGCGGCGTAGCTTGATACTCATGTCTACTTTCCGCCAGAACTTACGGAAATAGTCGACTGCCGAAGCGAGGCCGAAGATGACCACCGCCCACATCGCGGCTAGCGCATACGGGCGCAATCTGGCCCAGCGAATCGATAACATTACCAGCGCTACCCCGACTACCTGAAACAACATCTTCGATTTGCCAAGTTCGCCTGCGCGGATAGGGTATCCTTCGGCGGCAGCTATGCTGCGAAGCCCTGAAACAGCAAATTCACGGCTGATGATCAGAATGACGAGCCATCCGGGCAACAGGCGGATTTCTACTAAGGAGATCAGCGCGGCCGAGATCAGTAATTTATCCGCCACCGGATCCAGCAGCGTCCCCACGGTCGTGACCTGTTTCCACCGCCGCGCCAGATAACCGTCAAGCAGATCGGTCAGAGCGGCCGCGAGAAAAACGATCAGTGCGAAGAAATCGTTTGCGACAAGTACCCTGTTCCGCCAATAGATGCTAAAGTTCTGTTGCACCAGTGCGGCCACGAGCAGCGGCACGAGGAAAATGCGAAACAGCGTCAGAAGATTTGGAAGGTTCGTCAACCGTAATTAACTATAGAACACGGCGGGAGCGCTATTGAGACATAAAATGTGCTCGATTGGGGGATTTATCCAGTCGACGAAACGCCGGTTGGCTGCTTGTTCAACACCGGAGCGGGCGGCATCACCGGTGTAGCCGTAGCGGGAGCTGTGACCGTAGTCGCTCTCGGCTTGTCTTCACCTCTGAGCCAGACGAGAAGCATCGCCTTGGGAGCAGGTGGACCTGCCAGATCGACCTGTAGCGTCTCCTTCTGGCCTTGTCCGGGAATTGGCGTGGGCAAATTGGTAATGGGAGCGCTGTTCGTCTCGTCCCATCCGATTTTATCGATCATTTCCAGGTTCCACCCGGTTAGCGTGAAGGCTTGTGCGCCAGCGGGTGGCGGGCCATTTGACACTTCGAAGGAATCGATCTGCGGAAGGCGAATAATGTGCGCGAGTGTAAAGGGCTGAGATCTGCCCTCCCTTCCGCTATCCAGCACCGCTTCCAACGAACATCCCGCCGGGAGCGGATTCGTATCGAACAAAAGATACAACTCATCCTGCGATAACTGCTGCAGGCTGGACGACGAGGTTTGTTGGCCTATGTGCAACGTCGAATGAGGGCCGATATCGTCGGCGCAGGCCAGCTTCAGAGAGCTTTTGGGACCGATATTCTTAACGTCCAACATAGCGGCGAGGGTATATCCGGCGGGAAATTCGCTCGGAAGAAGCGAGATTTCCATACCGGTAGGCACGGACAATTTCGTACTGGCGATTACCGGGAGGGGCCCGGTAACCTGGAGAGCGTCCGGCAACTTCAAGGGCAAGGTGCGGTCGGATAGAAACGCCTGAAGTGGGAAGCTGGTTCCTGGCTGAGCAGTCGATCTTAACTCGACCGTAACGTTCCGCTCCGTGCCCTTTGGGCCAGACGGTCCGAGATGCAGACTGGCTCCGGATGCTTCCAGTTTTGAGATAAGATTCAATCGCTCGCCCTTTAGTTCGTAATGCTGTTCACCCGCGCCTTGATTTACTAGAACAGGCAGATTTTCAATGAGCGGTAATTCGGGAAGAATTTTGAAATCGATGGGATGGCTCTTCCCATCCTGCTGAAACATGAGTAGCTCATAATTGCCGGGATCGAGGTTAGCCGTATTGATTTGTACGTCCATTTGGGTCTGAGTGCCTTCCCGAAGGCCCTTCGGCAGTATGAAACGAAGTGGTTCCGCGATGGCAAACTCATCGCCGACTTTCTTGAACTCCACCTTATCGATGAACTGAAAGTCGCTGCCGGCCAGGGTCACGGGAATTTTGCCCGTTTTGGAAATGAGGCGATCTTGAGACTGTGGCTGCAGCTTCGCGTCTTTGAAACTGCTGAGTGGACGCACGTTTATTTCACCATTCGCTTCAAACGGCGCCCAATCCCAATATCCCGACAAGCGGTACGCACCAGGAGCAATGCTTGCCTTTTCGAGATTGATCTCCAGCGACTTCTGATTTCCCAGCTTCAGAACTTTCACCGGTACTCGTTTTCCCGCTGAATCCTGCAAACTCCAGTTCCGCGCGCGTTGCAGGTACTTCCATTCGTGATCGGGCACTTCCACCGGAACGGGTGTTTTCTCATGAAGCGGGATGAAATTACTGCTGCCAATCCGAATAGAAGGCAGAGGAGTATTCGGAATCCGGCTAGCCCAAATGTAGGCGACGCGCGTATGAGGCGGTGCCGGTGCTCGCTGTCCGCAGAGGGCCAGCGGCGGCGTGTTTGGGGTGGCTGCGATATGAGACGCTGCAATGGACTGCGCAAAGGACGATCGGAACTGTGTTCCCGGAAAAGCAATGGCGCGTAAATCGAGCAGCATCGCTGTGCCTCCCGCGGCCAGTCCGATTGGGCTACCGAAGAATAATGTTGCAGCCGCGGTTGCCACACTCGCGGTCTGCCCGACTCGCTGCGCGGTCGAACTGGCCAGCGGATTGTACGTAGCCAGTTGCGGGTTCATCGTTGCAAATAGTGTTTGCGCCTGTATACCCGGCGGAGCATTCTTATCGAACTGGACAGCCAGTCCATATTGCGAAGCGAATCCGCTGAGCGCCGCATTCACACTCGCGGCGGAACTGCCACTGTTTTCGAGCGCTTCTATCAGCGCTTCGGTCTGGGCAGTTTTTTCCGCATAATCCGCGAGCTGCGCGATTAGCAGATCGTCCTGTGACAGAAACCCTTTAACCTTCTTCTTGCTAAGACCCTGTGGACCGTAAACGAAGGCTGCCAGCGAGATAGTTTCAGGAATTTTCCAGCTCTGTGGCTTGTCCGCCGATTTCGGATCAGTCACGATCAGCGAGTCCCTATTGGGATCTCGTTTCGCGGGAACCATGACAAGCGCTATCTCGCCGGGCCGCTTTTCGTGCGCGCGCAGGACCGGAGCATACAGCAGTGTGTCACCCTCGCTCAGGTGATTGATGTTCTGAAATGGAAGCGCTTCCGCGTTCTGAGGCGACCGCACGCTCAGTTCGATAGATCCCAACGGAGCACCTGCCGGACACGTAAGCGGGGGCGGCGCTTGATCTTCTCCCCCGCTCATTTTGTCTGCGGCGGGCGACGTGAGTGTCGTTTGGGCGGTCAGCGAGCACACTGCGAAGCATATTAATGTTACAAACCGCAAGGCCATCCTAAAAGTCCAGGATAGCTTGCGACATAACGAACAGCATTCAACCATTACTAGAGTTTTTTCTGATAAAGTAAAAGCCGCATGCGCCTCTCTTCTTCGCTAAAACTCCTTACTTGCTCTTTCGCCGTCATGCTCTGCTGTCTGGGAATCTGTTATGCGCAGCAAGGCAAAGAACTGACAGGCAAATGGAATATGGTTTCCGCAACGCCCGACGGCGACCAGATCTCCTGGACTTTACAGATTAAACATGAAAACGGTAATTACACCGCGACTGTAGACGGTGAGGATGGAAGCAGTGCTGCCAAGGATTTCACGGTCGAAAATGGGAAAGTTCATTTCCGAACCACTTACCACGACCAGGATTACGACATCAATTTGACAATTGAAGAAAATCGGCTTGTCGGCACCTGGTCCGGCAATGGCGATAGCGGTGAAACCAAAGGGACCAAGGCCAATGGTCCGTCCGCCAGTTGATCTATTCGCCCGACGACCAAGCTACCCGGAATTCGGGATATAGCGTTAACCCCCCGCACGCAAACAGAGTCTGCCCCGTAATGTAAGACGATTCGTCGGACGCAAGAAACGCAAAAACACCGGCGATCTCATCGGCCTCACCGGGCCTTCCCATTGGGATGTGGCTCTGTACTTCGGCGCGCGCCTTCGGATCGTCGATCCAGGCTTTGTTAATGGGAGTGACGATCGCGCCCGGACCCACTGCATTTACCCGGATACCTTTATCCGCATATTCGAGGGCAAGTGTTTTCGTCATGTTTTCCATCCCGCCCTTGCTGATTGAATAGGGCACGTACTTCGGTTTCGGAATGATCTCGTGAACGCTCGAATTATTTACGATCACGCCACCTTTTCCGCGGGACAAAAAATGGCGGATGGCTTCACGCGAGCACATGAACGATCCCCGCAAATTTATACCAATCACGCGATCGAAGTCGGCCATTTCGACATCGTGACTTGCAGTCGGCTTCTGAACTCCGGAGTTGTTGATCAGAACGTCCAATGTTCCAAATTCCTTGAGAACCTGGGCAAACATGTCTTTGACATCCTGCTCTTTGGATACATCGCCTTTCACCGTGATGTGCTTCGAATGGGAACTCTTCGCGCGCGTGCTGGCTTCTTCTGCCTGACGCCTTACCGCTTCTGCGCGGTCGGCGCCACTGTAATAGTTAATGGCAACTCTGGCGCCTTCCCGAGCGAAACGGATGGCAATAGCTTCTCCAATTCCAGACGATGCTCCCGTGATGAGTACGTTCTTCCCTGATAGTTTCGACATGTGCTCCTTAAGGTGGAATTTCTGATTATTTCAGATCGCGATTTTGAAACGGCCAGGGGGCCTTTACCTGGGCGGATCGCTTTCCGGTGAGTTGCTGGAATCGGGCGCTTTAGCCGGCGCCGAATGTTGCGCGGTCGCGGTATTTGCCTCATTCTGTTTCGCCAAATCCTGATCGGTTGCCGCATTGCCCGCAACTCCCTGCTCGACGTCTTTTTTTACATCCTGTTTTACCTGATGGACGCTCTGCTTTGCAGCCTCATGAGTTCCTTCGCCAAGTTGAACTACTTTGACCGTTACTCGTTTTTTCCCGAATTTCTTACAAGCGCGCGTACTAGGGATGTAGATATCCAGCTTGCGACCGACAATCTTCTCTCCCGTATCCGCCACGACGTATTCTCCGGAGTAACGGCCGGCGTGTTTGACTTTTATGATGGAGCCAATTGGCAGAATTGCCGGGTCGGCAGCTACGATGTGGCGCTGTGTATATACACCCGAGGCCGTTTTGCCGGTTACTGAATATGCAGTCGCAACATACCGCCCATCTGCTTGTGATGGAGCAGCTTGAATGCTGCACACTAACGTTATTAAGAGAAAGAAGAGCAGTCTTCCCGCAGCCATCTAGTATCTAGACTGTGCCGCCTTACAAAAACGCAACACTTGAACCAGAGTTGGCAGTGAGTACTAGCACTGCTTAAATAAGCTTGCTTACTCAGCTTCGGCCCAGCGGGCTCTAATCTCCTCTTTCCAACTACCGTGAAGTGGCGTTCGCATTACCCGTAGAAACATTTCCGGATTTGTGATCTCACGCTTAAACAAGCGCACTACATCCGCAACGGAAACGTGTTCCGGGTCGGCCTCAATCTGTTGGAGGGAATCTCCGCGCTGTAATTCACCTTCCTGCACAATCGAGAAGTAAATGCCGGATCGGCCGCTCTTCCAGAATCTTTTCACCATATCTGCCCGGCTAAAGCGCAGCGACAGTTTGTAGCACGGCATACGCGGCTGTGTCACCTGAACAATAGCTGAGCCGATCTGAAATTGATCGCCGATGCATACCGACTCCTCCGAAATGCCTTCTGTCGTCAAATTCTCACCAAAAACTCCGAACGGCAATTCCATACCGGGCAGTTCACCCGCCCAATAGGAATAATGTTCGTGAGGGTATAAATACACCGCTTTCCACGGGCCACCGTGTACCGTGAGATCGGCTTGGCGGTCGCCGGTTAAGTTGTATTCGCGTAAGGCAACGGCTCCTTCCACCGGCGATTTGAAGATGCCGGTTAGCACAGTGCCGTTACCGGTTCGGACTAGACGTGGCTGTCCCACGTTTACCGACAGAATCTGCATCAATGCCGATTATCGGTTAGACCGGTTCGCGGTTCGAGACGATTCGCCGCAAAACGCTTTCCGCAATTCGATCGCAGCGCGAAAAATGGAACGTGAAAGTCTCAGGCGCCAGAATACCGGCGCGATATTGCAAATGCTTTCGCAAAAGAGCCCGGCCGCGATGAAGCCGGGTTTTCACCGTTTCGATTGTGAGGTCTAGGCATTCGGCCGTTTCAGCAATGCTCAATTCCTCGACAATCCGCAGCACAAAAACGGACCGGTAATCCGGCGGCAGGCTCTCGATAGCGCGTTCCAGAACCACTTTGAGTTCGCGATCGTAGGCTTCGCGTTCCGGATTGTCCACTGAGACGGCTCTCCCGCTTGGTACGTGAAAGTCCATGTTCGCATCTGCCTCGAGATCTTCCATTCTCGATCGTTTGCGGATTCGACCCAGAGCTTCATGGATCGCAATTCTGGTTAACCATGTCGAAAACTTCGCCTCACCCATAAAGTCTCCGAGATGCTCGTAGGCGCGGACATACGCCTCCTGCATCACATCCTCTGCATCTGTATCGTTACGCAGAATAGATCGTGCAACGCGATAGAGTCGCTGATTATAACGGCGCATCAGAATCTCGTACAGAGCAATATCGCCGGAGCGAACACGTTGGACAATTTCCTCGTCGGGAATTGCCTCATACGCCTTCCGATCGATTTCCGTCATTACGCTGATTGCGGGCACAACCATCTCCTACTCTCTACAGAGCGGGCAGTTCCCAAAAAGTTCCCGATTTCTTAAAGAATTCTTTTATGTAACCCCAACGAATTTTTCGACTCTTTTCGGTGGGAGCACAAAAGACGAGCGGTATGAGCATAAAAGACAAGCCTTTTCGGTTAGCAGCCGGCTTTCTACTTCTTGGATTACTATCCATAGCTGCTGTCTCATACGAAGGCGATGACCATCTGAATGCGAAGGATGTCATTCGTCGAAACGCCTCCCGCATGCTCGATGAAGGGCGGCACATCTTTCGTTATGACACTTTCGGCGACGAGGCATTTTGGGGCGGTGCGCTGAAGCTTCACGAGGCAATCGCCGGAGCGAAGCTGGGTGGAATCGGTCCCGGTGTGAGTCCGGCTACCGCGCTATCGGTCGGTTTGAAAGTGGATGCGGATGCGTTGCCTCCTT
>DAISJE010000069.1:11006-12855 GCA_036821665.1 Bryobacteraceae bacterium
ACCTGTCAGTACCCGCCGATCTCCTGGGCGTCGATCAAGCGACGGTCAGAACTGTACTGCATAGTTGGGGGCCTGGAAAATTCGATGCTGAGTTGTTTCTTGATGGCAAACCATTTCGGCCGGACGGAAAATCGGCCGCCGTGCTGATCCCTCCTGCGTTCGGTCTCGCGGGCGTCAATCTAGGCACATGGACCGGCTTCGGATCAACGACGTATTGGAATGCACTCGTCGCAAACCTCGAAATGCACGGCAAAGGCTCGTTCTACGACTCGCGTTTGAACGATCCGCTGCAATACCCGATCGCGGTGAAGGCCGGATCGAATGACGTGCGCAACGATCCTGACTTGATCACGTCAAAACTCGCCGCTCTGCACTTTTATCAGCTCGCGATCCCGGCGCCTAAACTGCCGGAACCGCACGATCCTTCGGTTATTGAGTCGGTTGCCAGAGGCAAGCTCGTCTTCGATGGCAAAGGGCAGTGCTCGCGTTGCCATGTTCCCCCGCTATTTACGGAGCCAGGGCACAACATGCACACGCCGGCTGAAATTGGAATTGATGATTTTCAATCCAGCCGGTCACCGGAAAAGATGTACCGGACATCTCCGTTGAAAGGTCTTTTTAGCCACGAAAAGGGCGGCTTTTATCACGATGGACGCTTCGCCACTCTGCAGCAGGTAGTGGATCATTATGATTCGCTGCTCCAGACCGATCTTTCGAGCCAGGAAAAGAGCGATTTGATTTCGTATCTGAAGAGCCTCTAAGGCTCTAAGCAGAAATCGCCTCCAGCATTCGCTGGCGAAACCGGACTGCTGTGTCATTGTCAGGGGCGATAACCAGCACCGTGTCATCGCCGGCCACGGTTCCGACTACTTCGTCCAGCTCTTCGCGATCGATTGCAATCGCGAGACTGTTCGCGTTACCTGGCGATGTACGCAGCACCACCAGATTCTGGGCGACTCGTATATCCAGTAAATACTCGTTCGCGACCTCGGTCAACTCCGGCCCGGTTCGCTCGGCGGGCAGTTGCCGGTATCCTTCCGGCGTCTTTACCAGACCTAATTCGCGCATGTCTCGAGACAGCGTTACTTGCGTTGCTGGAATTCCGACATGAGCCAGTTCGCGCGCCAGTTCATCTTGCGTGTAGATCTCCCGATTACGGATGATCTTCAGAATCTGGCCCTGGCGAAAGCTCTTGTTCATGCGGAGGGGATACGGTTTTTTAATTCGCTTAAACGGCTCTCTGCCGCCTTCAGCGCGGCCGCCACTGCCTGCGGTCCGGTTCCGCCTGGTAACTCGCGGCTCTTCATGCCTTCGACGGGCGAGAATAGCCGCGCCATTTCGGGTCTGAACTCGGGGGCAAATGCAGCGAGCGATGGTCCGTCCCAATCGGATGGCTTTTTCCCAGATTTGATACTGTCCAGCACCAATTGCCCGACAAGTTGATGCGCGCGATGAAACGGCACTCCGTTTCGGGCCAGCTCTTCGGCTAAGTCGGTAGCCACGACCCAGCTTTCTTCGGCTGCCGCCCGCGGCACGCCAGGATGCAGGACCACCGATTCCGCAACGGCTTTGGCCATCGAGAGCGAACCGGATGTTTGATGAAAAGCGTCAAATAGCGGCTCTTTGTCTTCCTGCATGTCCCGGTTGTAAGTCATCGGAAGGGCTTTCATCGTCACGAACAAAGAAGTCAGATCGCCAAACACACGGCCGGATTTACCTCGAATCAGCTCTAGCGAATCCGGATTCTTCTTCTGCGGCATCAGGCTTGATCCGCTTGTTACGCCATCGCCTAAAGTTAACCATCCGAACTCTTCGCTGGAATAGAGAATCCAGTCCTCTGCCAAGCGGC
>DAISJE010000070.1:0-12742 GCA_036821665.1 Bryobacteraceae bacterium
GCGCGATGCAGTGAAGCTTGTATCAGGCTGTAGTCAGTGTTGCCGGTCGTGTGCATGTGCCTGCCGCTTGCGTCACCAAAAACCTCAATTGGGCCGGGATGACCTTTGTACCTGTTTTCAAATTCGAAGCAAGCTTCCTCGGTTGTCGCTCGCTCCAATACAATTTCGTCAATTACCGCTAGACGCGTGTCCAGCCACTGGAGCACGACTGAAGACATAGGAGCGACGTTAAAATCCAGTGCCCAAAGCAACGGCTTTTGCGGGTCATACGCATGCGCCATGACATGAACATTAGGATTGAAGCAGTGGTAGACCCGGTCTGCGCGGCTGTTCAGGTACTCGCCAAGAACCTCCTGCCGGTAAAACTTGGGGTCGTAGCTTCTTTCCAATCGCTCGTAGTAATCCGGAGTCCTATCCAACACGTGCCGGTTTTCAAACGGCTGTGCTTGCACGCACTCGTATCCCGGAATTGGATTCTGAATGAAACGCTTATAAATCCAGTCGTGCCCCTGTGGTGTCCAGACGCCGAAGCCGCAAAGTCGCTCTGCTTTCGGGTCGCGCAACCTGGCTTCTAAACGTAACCACGCCTCTTCACGCGCGTACGACAGCTCGTCTATCGCAAACCAGGCGAGATTGGTTCCGCGCAACCGTTCCGGTTCATCCAACGACCTCAAAAGAATCGTACTGTCCGGATTCGTCACCGTTAGTTCCCCATCAGCCTTTCGCAGTTCAAAATCGATGTCGTATTCGTTCATCATTTGAAAGAGGCTCGTAAGAGTCGCATCTCGCAGCATTGCGAACGTCGGTGCTGCGACAACGCCCTGCCGTCGCCGGTTCACATACGCATTCCGTATCGATTCGAAACAAAGCGCCGCGCTCTTGCCTGATCCCACCGGCCCTGAGAACCCTTTCAAACGCGAGTGCGACGCGCGGAAACGGGCTTGTGAATTGAGCGGTGTATAAGTCCAGCACAGTTTGTCCGTGAGCAGATCGCTGCACTGGTCGTGCGCAGCACAACTCACTCTCATCTGCAATGACGATACAGTTCAGTGTCGTGAATCAGGGCGTAAAAATCGCTGTAAGCATCTGTCCGCAAACCAGATATCTTTCTTGCGCGATTTGTGAACGTGGGAAGACAACCGTTAACTTCGAATGCGCGGTCGGAAGAATTTCATCCGAAATAACTATGTCAAGCTAAAGATATGGCACGCGGCTGGGAAAGTAAGGCTGTCGAGTCACAAATAGAATCGGCAGAGGAGCGCATCACTCAGACGAGAACCGCGCAGGTCAACTCTGAGCGGCTTCAACTCGAACGTGAGCGTGAGAGCGTCGAACTATCCCGCTCAAGAGTTCGCCACGATATGGCAACCGCCACTCACTCGAAATATCGTGAGATACTTCAGCGCTCCTTAGAGCATCTTGATAATAAAATCGCGATGATAAATGATAGCCTCAACAAGTTAGATCATCACGCGTGACCGAAAGGGCAGATAAACGGCCCAACATTGCGAGGGCGATGTTTTGGGTTTGGAAGAATTCGATAGCAATAGCCTGTACCTGATCCCGCGTTACCGCTTCTATGCTATCGATCATTTCATCCAGCGACATAAAGTGCTCGAAGTAGAGTTCTTGTCTCGCAAGGTTCGACATACGGCTGGAGGTGGACTCCAAACTCAACATCAACGAGCCTTTGAGGTGGTCTTTGGCGCGGCGCAACTCGTCATTGCCAATCAGATCGCTTTTGAGTTGTCGGAACTCCTGAATCACGGATTCAACCACCTGCTTCGCTGTTTCCACCGCGGTGCCGGCGTAAACGGTAAAACAACCGGTATCGCTGAACAGGTTCAGCTCCGAATACACCGCATACGCCAATCCCTGCTTCTCGCGGATATTCTGAAACAAACGCGAGCTCATACCGCCGCCCAAAACCGTATTTAAGACATAAAGTGGAAATCGCAATTCGTGTGCAAGGGCATAGGCGGGGACGCCCAAAGCGATATGCACTTGTTCCAGCGACTCCTTTTTTTTCAGCACGATCGGCGCATGCGGTTGCGGAACGGTGTCCAGCGGCAACGCTGCGCGTTCTACCAGTGAGGCAAACTTCTCCCGCACGAGTTTTACGATGTTGTCATGGCTAAGATTCCCGGCAGCCGTGATGAGAATATTGCGCGGTGAGTAAACGCGATTGTAGTAGTCACACAGCATCGCCTGGCCGAACTTCTTAACAGTTTCCTTTGTACCGAGAATAGGCTTGCCGAGTCCGTGGCCTTTCCAGAAATTACTGATAAAGGCCTCATGCAGCACAAATTCCGGCTGATCGGCTTCCATTTTGATTTCTTCTAAAATGACGCCCTTCTCTTTTTCGATGTCGGCCTCACGAAATAGCGGGTTGAGCACGAGATCAGCCAAGATGTCCAGCGCCATCGGCAGATGCTCATCGAGTACTTTTGCATTGAAACTTACTAGCTCTTTGCTGGTAAACGCATCCAACCCGCCGCCGACGGAGTCTACGGAGCGTGCAATATCTTCGGCGGAACGGTGCTTCGTTCCTTTAAAGACCATGTGTTCAATGAACTGAGAGATGCCGTTTTCGGGGCCGTGTTCCAGCCGTGAGCCGCTTCCGATCCATATGCCTAAGGAAACCGAGCGTACATATGGCATCGCTTCCGTAACGATGCGTATCCCGTTTGGGAGACTAGCTCGTTCAATCTCTCGAACATGAGGGGCTGCGAGAACCATATCGATACGCCTTTCCGAGTGTACGAAGATACACTAAAACTAGATGCTGCATGTAGTTGAGGGCCAGACCCTGGTCGGGATGGAGCTTCCCGACCTTGAAAAACTGCTCGGCCCGAAGCAGCCCACATATCGCGCCCGACAACTATATGACGCGCTTTATAGAAAACAAGTGGCGGATTTGTCGGAAATTTCCATTCTACCACAAGCCCTTCGGTATCAGCTACTTACGCAGTCCGAAATCGGGCTGCCCAAAATGGAGCAGCGCTTCGATTCGAGCGATGGTACGCGTCGATACTTATTAGGACTAGCGGACAATCGCACCATTGAAACCGTCCTCATGCCCGAGGAACGGCGCGATACCATCTGCGTTTCGAGTCAGGTGGGTTGTCCTGTAGACTGCAAATTCTGCCTCACGGCGCTTATGGGACTTGAACGAAACCTCACGGCCGGTGAAATTGTCGGTCAGGTGCTCTATGTGTCGCGTGAAAATGGATTGACACCGACAGATTCGCGTATGAACGTTGTTCTGATGGGCATGGGTGAGCCACTGCTGAACCTGGAAAATGTTCTTAAGGCGACACGTTTGCTAACGGATCCGGACGGAATCGGAATATCGCAGCGCCGCATTACTGTCTCCACATCCGGCATCGTGCCCCAAATGGAAGAACTGGGCCAACGGGTAATCCGGCCGAAGCTGGCTATCTCCTTAAACGCCTCTTCAGAAGAGCAGCGGCGGGAACTGATGCCCATCACACGCAAGTACCACCTGTCGGATTTGTTGCGCGCCTGCAAGCATTATCCATTAAGGCCATGGGAGAAGTTGACTTTTGAGTATGTGCTGTTAAGGGGCGTAAACGACACCGACGCCGATGCCAAACGAGTAGTTCGGCTGCTTGCAAACCTGAACTGCAAAGTAAATCTTATTGCGTTGAACCCGGGACCCGGCATTCATTTCGAAACGCCAGATCCCGAACGGGTGACTGCCTTCCAGAAGATCGTTCGACGTGCCGTTCCTTGCTTTATCCGCAAGCCGCGCGGGCGGGACATCTTCGCAGCTTGCGGGCAGTTGAAACGAGTAACATCGGGTTTAACGAAATTCGGCTGAGATTACATCCCTGGTTTGGGATGGGATGCAGTGCTGCCTTCCGTCATGCCCAAAACCCACTTGACGGCTTCGAAATACATCTTCTGGATGTCCGGATCGTCCCAGGCTTCCTTCGTGTGGCCCAGAGTGGAATAAAAGACTCGGCCCTTGCCGTACATCTTTGACCACGCGACCGCGAAATCGTGATCCTTCCGGTGAACTCTCGGATTGTTGTAGTCGAGCTTTGAAGCGTCCAGGCTTAGCAACACATTCACTTTGTCGCGGGACCAATCCTTGATTTGATAGATTTCGTCGCGCTTTACAAATTCGTGCGGGAAGTGGCGAACAGCCGGGAAATCCGGCTGTTCGTTAATAATAGGAGCTTCGAAGGTCATCCACGGGTGCTGGTCGAACCAGCCGCCAAGCATCTCGCCATACTCCGGCCATTTGTAGTTCGTATCGGCCGCGGCGTGTATACCGACAAAGCCTTTCCCATCGTCTTTGATAAACGACAGCATGTCGCTCTTTTGATCTTCCGTAAGGTTTAGTTCGCCCGTGGTGCTGGCGAAGATCAACGCATCAAAATAATTCAAGTTCTTGACATTACGCTCCTTAATGTCTTTCTTTGTAATCAGCTCGGTATCGGTGCGCAGAGTCGCCTCCCAGAGCTTGGTATCGTGTCCCATCTTCCAAATTGTGGCCATGGCATCTGGAATCGAATCGTGTTCAAACCCTTTGGTTTCCGATATAACCAGAACGTGGGCCATGTGGCCGGGAGGCATCTTGACCGCGGGACTCTGCGCTTTGGCTCGTACGGAATGGATGGCCAAGCCGCCCAGGACAAGAGCCAGCGTTAATGAGCCTGCCTTACAAATATTTCTCATCTCACCTCGCACCACGAAAGTTATCACAGCAACATTTTTCGCAGCCAGGTATCTCATTAGAGCGATTCTGAAACGAATTGTGGGTACAATTTCCGCTTGTCCAGCTTCTTCCGCGATCTTCTTGCGTTTCTCGTCCACTTGGGCTACTTTGGCCCATTTTTGTTGGGTATTTTCGATGCTTCATTTCTCTTCCTGCCATTCGGAAACGATCTCTTGATCGTCGGACTGGTAGCGCGCCACCACCGAGGCTACCTCCTCTACGTCGCCGCAGCAGTCGCCGGCTGCACAATAGGCGTGTTCCTGCTCGATCTGGTCGCCCGCAAGCTGGGTGAAGAGGGAGTCCAGAAGATGGCCGGAAAAGCGCGCTTCGAGAAGCTCAAGCGGAAAATTGGTGAGAAGGGTGGGCGCACGTTAGTCATAGCGTCTTTGGCTCCGCCGCCTTTTCCGTTCACCATGGTCATTGCCGCCAACAGCGCGTTGGAGTATCCGCGTAAACGGCTCCTGGCCATTGTGGCGGTCAGCCGCGGAATCCGATTTCTTATCTTAGGAGCGCTCGCGATCAAATTCGGCGCCTCCATTTTGCGCATCGCAAAGTCTGAGCCATTCAAGTGGGCAATGATTGTGTTCATTATCCTCTGCATTGCAGGAAGCGTTTTTTCCATAGTGAATTGGTTGCGGCACACGCGGTCCTCGAAATCACGATGAACGATAATTGTTCTTTAACTTTCGCGATTTTCTTCGGGAGAAATTATGTGGATCGTTCGCCTTGCACTCCGGCGACCGTACACCTTCGTTGTTCTATCGTTAATGCTGTTCATCCTCGCGCCCGTCGTCATCATGCGGACGCCGGTGGACATCTTCCCGAATATTGACATTCCTGTCGTCAGCGTAGTCTGGGAGTACTCCGGACTCTCTGCGCAAGACATGTCGGACCGCATCGTCTACATCACAGAGCGGGCGCTGACGACGACAGTCAGCAACATCGAACACATCGAATCCCAATCGATGAACAGTATTGCGGTAGTCAAAATTTTTTTCCAACCGCATGCCAATTTGTATGCCGGTATTGCACAAGTAACCGCCATTTCGCAGACGCAGCTTAAACAACTGCCGCCCGGCACAACACCGCCCTTGATCATCGCCTACAACGCCTCGACGGTCCCTATTCTTCAGCTCGCGCTATCCGGGCACGGACTCAGTGAACAGGAGCTAAATGATCTGGGGCAGAACTTCATTCGCACGCAACTTGTGACCATCCCCGGCACCGCGATTCCGTATTCATACGGCGGCAAACAGCGTGAAATCATGGTGGACCTCAATACGCAAGCCCTTCAGGCAAAAGGCTTGGGCGCCTCCGACGTAGTGAATGCCATAGCGAACCAGAATCTGATCCTGCCCGGAGGGACCTCAAAGATCGGGCCCCTCGAATATAACGTCGAAATTAACGGTAGTCCTGGAAAAGTCTCCGAGCTGAACGATCTTCCGATAAAAACGCAAAACGGAGCGACCATTTATGTGCGTGATGTCGCTCACGTGCGTGACGGCTATCCTCCCCAAACGAACGTTGTTCGATCGGACGGTCAGCGCGGCTCGCTCATGACGGTTCTGAAGTCAGGAGATGTCTCTACGCTTGACATCATTGCCAATATCCGAAGGATGCTACCCTCCATTGCGGCCACACTTCCACCGCAGTTGAAGATCACTCCCATTGCGGATCAATCGATTTTCGTTCGCGCGTCAATCAGCGCCGTAGTGCGCGAGGCCGTAATTGCCGCTTGCCTGACCGCGATCATGATTTTGGTCTTTCTAGGTAGCTGGCGGAGCACACTCATTATCGCCATCTCGATTCCGCTGTCTATCCTCTGCTCCATCTTCATGCTGAGCGCGCTGGGTGAAACCATCAACATCATGACCCTGGGTGGCCTCGCGCTGGCAGTCGGCATCCTCGTCGACGACGCTACCGTAGAGATCGAAAATATTAATCGGAATTTCGAAATGGGTAAGGAAATCGAGCAGGCGATTCTCGATGGCGCCGCTCAAATTGCCGTCCCCGCTTTCGTTTCTACGCTGAGCATCTGCATTGTCTTCGTGCCGATGTTTTTCCTAACCGGCGTGGCGCGCTATCTCTTCGTTCCGTTGGCAGAAGCGGTATCGTTTGCGATGCTTGCTTCTTATGTCCTCTCGCGCACGATTGTGCCGACGCTCGCAAAATATCTCTTAAAAGGTCATTCGCATCACGATGCCGTCGCGCATGCTAATTTCCGGAATCCATTTGTGCGATTGCAACTCATGTTCGAAAACGGCTTCGAACGTGTACGCGGAAAATATCGCTCGGCGCTAAGTGCTTGTGTCCGCCATCGGGCTGTTTTCACAGTCTTGTTTTTCGCAGGCTGCATTGCGTCGGCTGCCTTGGTTCCCTGGCTGGGACAGGACTTTTTCCCCGAGTCCGACAGCGGCCAATTCCGGCTTCACGTGCGCGCGCGCACCGGGACGCGCATCGAGGAGACCGCAAAGCTGTTCGATCTGGTGGAGCGTAGAATTCGTCAGGTCATCCCGCCGCACGATCTCGTCAATATCCTTGACAATATCGGCGTACCGTACAGCGGGACAAATACTTCCTATAGCAACAACGGGACCATCGGACCGGCCGATGGCGACATTCTTGTTTCGTTATCCGAGAAGCACCGGCCAACGAGAGAATACGTCCGCGAATTACGCCGCCACTTACCGCGAGAATTTCCGGGCGCCTTGTTTTACTTTTTACCGGCGGACTTGGTGGGGCAGATTCTGAATTTTGGTCTGCCGGCGCCGCTCGATATTCAAGTCATCGGACGGAACCTCGAGGCCAACCGTGATTTCGCTGATCAACTGCTGCAGCAAATCAAACTGATTCCCGGTGCGACGGATTTGCGCATCCAGCAACCATTCAATCAACCAGTCTTGTATGTCGATATCGATCGGACGAAAGCGCAACAGGTCGGCTACGATACCCGAGACGTGGCGAGTAATATCCTGGTATCTCTCAGCGGCAGCTTCCAGACATCACCCTCGTTTTGGCTGAATCCTCGAAACGGCGTGAGTTACAGAATTGTTGCGGAATCTCCGCAATACGAAATGGATTCCTTCCAGGATCTGCGAAATATCCCGATTGCGGCTTCCGGTGGTTCCCCACAAATTCTGGCGAGCCTGGGCCGCATCCGTCGAGGTCCGGGTCTTGCCTCTATTTCGCATTACAATATCGCGCCCGTCATTGATATCTATGGCTCGGTGCAAGGAACGGATCTGGGCAGTGTTGCCAGGCAAGTTGATAAAGTCCTGGCCGGCAATGAGAAAAAGCTGACTCGTGGCTCGCACGTCGTGGTGCGCGGGCAAATTGAAACGATGCGATCGTCCTTCAAAGGTCTGATGGCCGGCCTGGCATTCTCGATCGTTCTCGTCTACATGCTCATTGTTATCAATTTTCAATCCTGGCTCGATCCATTCGTCATTATTTCGGCGCTTCCCGCCGCGCTAGCGGGCATTGTCTGGTTTCTGTTCGTCACGCATACAACCATAAGTGTCCCGGCTCTAACCGGCTCCATCATGTGTATGGGGGTCGCTACCGCGAACAGTATTCTCGTTGTCAGCTTCGCGAAGGAGCAACTTCCCGATAGCGACACAGCAGCAGACGCCGCGGTGCTCGCCGGGTACACGCGATTCCGGCCAGTCTTGATGACTGCGCTGGCGATGATTATCGGCATGCTCCCCATGGCCCTCGGAATCGGCGAAGGGAGCGAGCAGAACGCGCCTCTGGGACGGGCGGTTATAGGCGGATTGTTGTTTGCAACCGTAGCGACATTGTTTTTTGTTCCGGTGTTCTTCAGCCTCGTGCATGACAAACGAAAACGGCATGAGCCGTAAGTCCTCGACAGTTCGATCGGTACTGGCCGCCCTGGCCGCGCTAATCATAATCGCGGTAGTGGTGGCAGCGGGAATCATTCCCAGAATGCGTTCGCAGAAGGTCCTGCGTCAGGAAACCAGGTTGGCCGCCGAACCGGAAGTCGCCGTCATCAAACCACAACGGGCATCGCCTTCCGAGGAAGTTATTCTGCCAGGCAATATTCAGGCGTTTATCGACTCACCCATATACGCCCGTACAAACGGCTATTTGAAGCGCTGGTACTTCGATATTGGAGCCCATGTAAAGCAGGGACAACTTCTCGCCGAAATCGAAAGCCCCGAAGTGGACCATCAACTCACGCAGGCTAAAGAGGATCTTGCAACCGCAAAAGCCAATCTGAATCTGGCACAGATTACGGCCAAACGTTATGTAGATCTCTTCAAGACCGACTCTGTCGCCAAGCAGGACGTCGATAACGCCGTTCAAGATGAGGCCGCCAAGAGCACGATTGTTAAATCGGCCCAAGCAAATGTACTTCGCTTGCAACAGATGGTCGATTTCGAAAAGATCTACGCTCCGTTTGATGGTGTCGTCACCGCTCGTAACACGGATATCGGCCAACTCATCGATTCAGGCTCTTCGGGCGGCCCAACCCGTGAGCTTTTTCACGTTGCGGCGATTAACCGGCTACGGGTATTCATTAACGTGCCGCAAGTTTACTCGCACGCGACGAAACCGGGCATTATCGCGGATCTCAGTCTCCCCGAATTGCCCGGCCGGCGGTTCCCGGGCAAACTGGTTCGCACCGCCGACTCGATCGACCCGTCTACACGAACGCTGCTTGTTGAGGTTGATGTTGTAAACAGCACAGGGCTGCTCTTTCCCGGCGCCTACACTGAAGTTCACTTCCACATCCAATCGAACGGTGGCACGATGATTGTCCCTTCAGCATCACTTATCTTCCGTTCCGCGGGGTTACGCATCCCTGTCGTGAGAGGAAATCGCGTCTCGCTCCTACCAGTAGTTGTGGGCCGCGATTTCGGTAACACAATTGAGGTGCTTTCCGGTTTGAGCCGGGATGACTCCGTCGTACTCAATCCTCCCGATTCGTTGGTGGACGGCGAGATCGTCCGCATTATTCAGGGAAAACAGACGAATCCGGCTGGGGAATAAAAACACGCCGTGAGCATGAACGCAGAGCAGCAGCGTCTGGCTGAAGACGAAGCTCGCATCAAGCATTGGAAGCGCTGGGGCCCATATTTGGCCGAACGCGCCTGGGGTACCGTCCGCGAAGATTACAGCTCAAACGGAGCGGCCTGGGAGTATTTTCCGCATGATCACGCGCGCTCGCGCGTCTATCGCTGGACCGAAGACGGCATTTTAGGTATCTGCGACAACCATCAATTTCTCTGTTTCGCACTCGCGTTATGGAACGGTAATGATCCGATTTTGAAGGAGCGTCTCTTTGGACTCGCCGGTAATGAGGGAAATCATGGCGAAGATGTTAAGGAAATCTATTATTATCTTGACGCCACGCCCACAAACTCGTATCTGAAAGGGCTCTACAAGTATCCTCACGGAGCGTTTCCGTACCCCGAGCTCGTAGCCGAGAACCGCAAGCGAACGCGTCTCGAACCGGAATTTGAACTTGAAGATACCGGCATTTTCAACGAGAGCCGCTATTTCGATATCTTCGCTGAATACGCGAAAATCGATGTCGACGACATCCTGATCCGGATTACGGTCCAAAACCGCGGACCGGACGCCGCGAACATTACCCTCATTCCGACAATCTGGTTCCGAAACCTCTGGAGCTGGAGCTCCAACACTGGAGTTGATTCCAAGCCGCGTCTGCGGAAATCAGAGCCATCGGCAATCGAAACCAAACACCCGTCACTGGGCACGTTTGTTCTTGAGCTGGACGGAACTCCGGAGCTGCTGTTTACCGATAACGAGACCAACACGGAACGAATCTGGAACTGGCGAGAGCAGAACGTTTTTTACAAAGATGCCTTTCATGACTTTGTCATCCACGGCCGTCATGATGCCGTCAATTCGCAGCACTATGGGACCAAGGCCTGCGCACTTTATCCTTTGACGCTGGCAAGCAAACAACAAGCGACTATTCACTTGCGCCTGGCCCGCGCCGGATCGCCGAAGTGGCCCCGCGACGGGTGGGATAAGGTATTCGACCAGCGCATTCAGGAAGCCTCGGAATTCTATTCACGCTTGTCGCATGGGCTGAGCGATGAGGGCCGCCGCGTACAACGTCAGGCCTTTGCCGGTATGTTCTGGAGCAAGCAGTACTACCACTACGTCATCGAGACCTGGTTGAAGGGCGACGAAACCATGCCGAAACCCCCCGCAGAGCGCCTGCGCGGTCGGAATCACGAGTGGATACAGCTCTTTAACGAAGATGTCATCTCGATGCCGGACAAGTGGGAATACCCTTGGTATGCAGCCTGGGATCTGGCTTTCCATATGGTCGCGATCGCTCCAGCCGATCCCGGATTTGCAAAAAGCCAGCTCTCTCTTTTCCTTCGCGAATGGTACATGCACCCGAACGGGCAAATTCCGGCCTATGAATGGGCTTTGAGCGATGTTAATCCGCCCGTACATGCCTGGGCTGCTTGGCGTGTTTTCAAAATCGACGAACGCATAAAAGGGACGCCGGATCATGTCTTTCTTGAAAGCGTGTTCCATAAGCTGCTCATGAATTTCACCTGGTGGGTCAATCAAAAAGACTCCGAGGGCGCGAATATTTTTGAAGGCGGGTTCCTGGGACTCGATAACGTCGGACTATTCGATCGAGACGCAGTGCTTCCCAAAGGCTGGCTTCTGGAACAATCGGACGGAACCAGCTGGATGGCCATGTATTGCCTCAATATGCTGAAGATAGCCCTTGAACTTGCGACGGTCGATCCAACCTACGAAGATATTGCGAGTAAGTTTTTCGAGCACTTCCTCTACATCGCAGACGCGATCAATCATTATGAGGGCTCCGGCCTTTGGAACGAGGAAGACGGGTTCTATTACGATCGTCTCCGTATAGGCGACGGAAACCATATTCCGATGCGGCTTCGCTCCGTCGTGGGAATCGTTCCGATCTTTGCCGCCGACACGCTCGACCCGCAGATTGTAGACCGCCACCCGGGATTCAAGAAACGGATGCAGTGGTTCATCGACAACCGGGGCGATCTGACTAAGGGGATGGCCTCCATGACACACGGCGGAATCGAGCAGCGCCGGCTTCTTTCAGTCGTTAATCAAACTCGCCTGGAGCGCATGCTCAAGCGGATCTTCGATGAAAGCGAATTTCTCTCGCCCTTTGGAATCCGTTCCGTGTCACGCTATCACAAGGATCATCCGCTGGTATTACCTATTGACGGGACAACGCTCAAAGTCGGCTATGAGCCCGCAGAATCAGAAACGGGAACCTTCGGCGGAAATTCGAACTGGCGCGGCCCCGTTTGGTTTCCGATGAACTTTCTGTTGATTGAAACGTTACAGCGGCTCGACCACTATTACGGAGATTCGTTCACGCTGGAATTTCCCACCGGCTCCGGACAGCGAGTTAGCTTGCGGCAGGCTGCGAACTTGCTTTCTCGCAGACTTTCCGCCTTGTTCCTGCCGGACAAGCACGGCCGCCGCCCGGTCTATGGAAATAACACTTTGTTCCAGGAAGACCCGCAGTTCCACTGCTACACGCTCTTCTACGAGTACTTTCATGGAGACACCGGCCAAGGTTTAGGAGCGAGCCATCAGACGGGGTGGACCGGCCTGGTTGCCAAACTTCTGCAGCAAAGTGGAGCGGGATTGTAGCTGGTTTAAAATTCTGGCGAGGCGCGGGCCCTAAGCGCTAGGCCCGAAGCTGGCGAGCTTCTAAAATTGAATAGCGATGCAGCGCTCCGGATTTGCGGATCTCCCCTTGCATGGGGGCAGAGTGCCGCCATGGCTTGCCGAGAGAATGCAGCGTTTGGGCGCCGCCATCACCGAAAGCGTCATCTACAGCTACGGTCACGCCGAATTTCTCTCGCGCTTGAGCGATCCATTCTGGTTTCAGGCTCTTGGCAGCGTCATGGGTATGGACTGGCACTCCTCCGGCATCACAACTTCGGTAATGGGTGCGCTGAAGCGTGGGTTGAATCCGCGGGC
>DAISJE010000071.1:0-12737 GCA_036821665.1 Bryobacteraceae bacterium
AGCCATTTCCTGTAATTACCGATGGGCTTGAGATGCCGGGTGTGCTTTCGGTGACAGGCTCCGCCTTGATCCTGCTAATTGCCGCCGTAACTGCTTCGGCGATCCCTGCCATGCGGGCAGCCCGGGTCGATGTGATTCAGGCACTGCGAACCGAATGAAAACGAACGTTCCGGAGTCTAACTTATTTTTTCTCCGGTGCCGCTGGCTTAATCGCTTTACTGGCGTCGAGAACATCGCTTACCGATTTTGCATCGAGCTGATATAGCGCTGGCTCGTTTTCGCGCCGGGCGATATAGCCGTCTGCTGTTTTCGCAAATTCGGCCTTCTCGAAGCGCTTGCCGTCGTTTGAAGTGACCGCCACACTTAGCTCCGGTGTAGTGAAGCCGCTAGTTACGAATTTGGTTGCCGATAGATCGCGCAGCTTATCGATTAGTGCCTGAACTGTGCCGGGGTCCATCGTCTTGCCGTTCATCTTCCAATCCGTCCCGCTTCGAGTGAGCATCTTTCCATTTGAGCCTTGCTGTACGTCAATTTTTGTCGGGTCGCTGAAGCCAAAATCGAAGATTTTTTTGTTGCGAAAGTCGTCGAGCGGCTTCTCGACTTCCTTGCCGAGATCGGACGAGACCTTATAGATCCCCTTCACGACGCTGCTCTTTGCGTAGTAGTCGTCCTTGTTTTTTCGGACATCAAGAATCTGAGTGCCACTTGCATCCGTCACCTTAACCGTTGCTACTTGTTGACCCGAGGCGAATGCGGACGCGGCCTTGCTGGCATCCTCCGTGCTGCCCGAAAGATCCATCTTCGCGTCGGTCAGCTTTCGCAACAGTTCCTCAACCTGGAAGCTGTCGGCGCGATATGGTTGTGGTTTCAAAATCTCCCAATCGCCCTGATTGTTCTTGCCGAATTCGATATCGGATTTCGCGGAGATCAGGTCCGCCCGCGTCAGCTTATTTGAGTCAAATGTGAGCAGGCGCTTATCGCGAAGATCGTTTACGCTCTTGTCGAAAGAAGTCTTCACGGAAGACGAGACAGCGTAGACCTTCGGGCTCGAATCGAGTCGCGCGTAAACCAGCGAGCCCGCAGGAACATCATCGCCAAACAAAATTTCGGGCGACTTCCCGTTCTTTTCGTGAACCGTTACCGTCAGGCTGGGAGATTTCAGGCCGTATTTGCCCAAATCCGCCGGATTGTCATCGACGATGCTATCGGCCGTGAGTGGACTCAAAGATGAAGCAACACTGGAAACGGCATCCTGGTCCGCCGGATATGATTCGGGTGCGGTGATTACCCACTTACCGTCCTTACGGGCCAAGTCAACCGAAGATCCGTTAGCCTTCTTCAGATCGATGGATTGAATCTGCGCATCGGGAATATCCGCGAGCTTCGGACTGGTACTCGTGCTGCCGCTGGTTGCGCTCGGCTGCGGGTGCTTCTTGGCCCACCAAACCACGCCGCTGAGAGCAGCAAGCAGGACCGCCGCAATTAAAAGATTTCGCGGCTTCATGCTATCTCCGCTTCAGGAAGATGGCGACTCCAGCAATAATAATGATCAACGGAATCGCAATCAGATCCGTGTAGGCAAACACACTCATCTGCCGCTGATTCACGTTTAAGCGCCTATCTTCCGCCTCTTTCGGGCGAATCGAAATAAGATCTTCGTCGGAGGACAACCAGTTGATCGCATTTAAAGCCAGATCGCGATTCGATTGGAATCCGATCATCGCATTATCCATAAAGCCTGAGCTGCCGATGACCACAAAGCGGCCCGAATTATTCGGTTTACCGGTATTGTAGGTACCGGCGGCGCCGAGAATGAATGGTCCTTTCTTGTTGGAAGGACTGTTCGGATTTACTTCGTTCGTTGTGAGATTGGTCGTCGCGATGGCGCGATCGGATGTCGAAAACAATTTGTCAACCGTTGTCTTATCGGTGTTCTTAATCTGCATCGAACGGGTCACGGGGAACCCGGTCATGCTGTTCTTAAGATCGTTAACGATCGGTTGCGATCCATAATTGCTCACCAGTGGGATCTCGGGGCCGAATCCAAAAAGCTGACCCACTGGATTCTCTTCAAGAACTAAATCGTTGTCCAGCGTTACGCCCCAGCTCTGCAGCAGATCCTTTAACCCTGTGTTCTGCGCGATGTGTTCGTGACCAAAATCGAGTGGCGGATCGAGCAGGAACATCACGCGGCCGCCATTCTCCACATAGTTTTTGACCGCCGTCACTTCATTAGGCGTGTAATCGTTTTGGGGGCCGGCAATAATCAGCACGTTACAGTCAGCCGGAACCGCTGTTTTGTCGATCAGCGTAATGGGTTGGGACTGATAATTATCGCGATCAAGCAACGTTTTGAATTGGGACAGGCCGTTGCTGCCGGTTTCATCCAGAGCGTGCTCCTGACTGCCGCTGACAACACATACCCTGCGAACACCTTTCAAGTCTTTCAGAAAAGCGCCGGTTATGCCTTCCTCGGTCACCGCTTTGGCTTCTTCTCGTCTCGGTCCGATTTCGACATACGCCGTTCCTCCAAAACGCAGGCCATAAGCCTTTGCGATAGTAGGTTGCTTTTGATAGTCGATATATTGAACGTGAATTTTCGGAGAGAGATTCTTGTATCGGTCCAGGAGACCCTTGGCCTGTTCAAATCCGCTCGATTTATCGAAGTAGGTAATGGTGGCATCCTGTTTCAGATCCTTAACTACCTTCTGCGTCTCCTGCGACAGTGTGAAACGTTTATTGCTGGTCGTGTCGACGGTCTTGTTGTAACGATTGCCGAGCCAGTTGATTAGCACCAGAATCGCGATAACAACAATGGTGTAAAGCACAGCGGTCGCGCCAAAGCGCGCCTGCCTGCCGCCGAATCTTTCTCTGTACGTCTTTTTAGCTTCCAAGAGTTCCGGCATTTATGCTCTCCACCGCAGCGATTCAAGCGACCGGGCCGTCAGGAACAATCCCAGGAAAATCATAGAAAGGTAATAGATGATGTCCTTCGTGTCGATCACGCCTTTCGAGAAGCTGTCCATGTGACTCACGATCGACAAATAATTCAGAACCTGCACGCCTACCGAATTTCCAAAAGACGTGGTCCAATTTAATATCCAGAGGACGAGCGCGAGCGCGAAACCGACAGCGCCCGCTACGATCTGATTCCGGGTTAGGGTCGAAATAAAAGCGCCAAACGCCAACAGGCACGCGCCTTGCAGAACAATTCCGAGAAAGCCGGTCGCCACCGGCTTCCAATCCGGATTTCCATACATGAACAAGAAGGAATAGTCTGCTGCGAGCACCGCCAACAGCGCGCAATACATGATCACGGAAGCCAACCATTTCCCTAAAATGATCTGCAGGTCGCGCACGGGAGACGTGATCAGCAATTCGATCGTGCCTTGCCGTTTCTCTTCCGCGAAGAGGCGCATACTGATTAGCGGAATGAGGAACAGGCCCACAACCGCGATGTTTGAGAACAACGGTGCAATTACTTGTTCATTCACGTTCATCGGCATGGACTGCCCGCTCATCTGCCCTTCGAGCGAAAAGCGCACGAAGCTGGCGCTGATGATGTAGGTAAAGACGCCGCTGAGAAAAGCAAAAATGGTGAGCAAAACCCAGGCAATGGGCGAGACGAAATACGCGTACAGTTCACGCCGGCAAATCGTCCAAATATTTCTCATTGAATGCCTCCCGAAACGGGCTCGGATACAGCTTCTGTGGCGGGTTGAGTGGGCGGCATTGGGTGCCCGTGCGCTCCCGTTAACTCTAGGAAGATATCTTCGAGGCTCAGCGTGGTCGATTTAAGCTCCAAAAGATTCCAACCGGCATTTACGATCGCACGCGCGGCATCCGGTCTCGGATTTTGTCCTTGCAAGCTCTCGATCTCGTAGACGAACCGGTCGCCGGAAACTGCTTTTTCAAGAACTTTGCTCACGCCCGGAACCTGTTCGAGCCGTTGCCTAACCGCGAGCGCGTCCGCGGCTCCAGCCGTATCCACCTGGATCTGAATGGCGGTGCCCATGCTGCCGCGTGTTTTTAAGCGCTCGACGGAATCCGTAGCGACGAGGCGGCCTTTATCGATGATGATGACTTTCTCGCACACGGCCTCGACTTCCGGCAATATGTGTGTGCTGAGGATGATCGTGTGCTCGCCGGCGAGGCTCTTTATCAGCTCTCGAGTCTCATTGATCTGTTTCGGGTCGAGACCGGAAGTGGGCTCGTCCAGAATTAGTACATCAGGATTATGAATAATGGCTTGCGCTAGGCCGACGCGTTGCCGGTAGCCTTTCGATAGTTTAGAAATGAGCCTGTTCTTCACATCCGCGACGGCGCAGCGCTCCATGACCTGCTCTGTCCGTTTTGCGATTTCGCCACCGGGAAGGTTCTTTAAACGGGCGACAAAGGTCAAGTAGTCTTTGACGCTCATCTCCGGATAAAGCGGCGGCGCTTCCGGCAAGTAGCCGATGTGCTTTTTCACCTCGTACCCGTTCTCAAATACGTCAAAGCCCGCTACCGTCACTTTGCCGGAAGTCGGCGGCATGAAGCACGTCAGAATCCTCATCGTGGTCGTCTTGCCGGCGCCGTTCGGTCCGAGAAAGCCGACGATGTCGCCTTTAGCCACTGAGAACGATATGTTGTTCACCGCGACGTGATGCGCATATCTCTTCGTTAAACCTTCAACCTGAATCATATGGTTAGACAAAGAAGACTAGGATCAACAGAGTAGGTGAGCCCGTCTTCGGCTGTAATGCTTGAAAACAACAGAATAGAGACTAAGAAAATCGCTGTCAATTACGACGAGCGACCGCCAGGGCTGTTAGCAAACTGATTTTGACAACTTAACGTAAGTTTTAGTCTGCTGAGCTCAGCCCAATAATATGAAATCCAGCATCCACAAATAATATATTTCCTGTAACGCCCCGGCCAAAATCGCTGGCCAAAAAAACAGCCGCATCGGCAACTTCGGCCGGATCTGTATTCCGGCGAAGCGGCGCAATATTCGCGGCTCCCAGCATTTTAGAAAAATCCTTCACAGCACGCGCGGAAGCAGTCTTAATCGGCCCCGCCGAAATTGCATTCACTCTTATGTTCGCAGGGCCCAAATCGCTCGCCAAATAGCGCATACACGCTTCAAGGGCGGCTTTGGCAACGCCCATCACATTGTAATTCTGGACAACGCGCGTCGAACCCAGGTAAGTAAGAGTGGTAATAGAGCCACCCGCGCTCATAAGTGGCGATATAGCGCGCGACACAGCGATCAGAGAATAAGCACTTACTTCCTGAGCGAGCAAATAGCCGTCGCGCCCCGTTTCAACGAATGGGCGGGTCAAATCCTCGCGATTTGCGAACGCGATACTATGCACGACCGCATGGATCGGAGCACGGTCTTTCAACGCGGAAACAAGCGCATCCAGTTCTTCTTGTTTCGTGACGTCGCAGTTGAGAATACTGACAGCCTTCAGCTCCGCGCCAAGTTCTTCCACCGTTTGGCGTTGGCGTTCTCCCTGATATGTGAGTATTAGCGAAGCGCCTTCGCGTACAAAGGCGGAAGCGATGAAGTACGCGATGCTCCACTTATTCGCGACACCAAGCACCAGCACGGTCTTGCCGGCGAGCAGCTGTGACATGAATTGCCATTGTAACGTGCGCACCGGTGCCGATCGGGCCGCACGCGTTAACGCCAGCTAATACGATCTCCCGGCAATAGCGGCAATCGGAGCGCATCCGGATCTCGCGCATCGATGTCGACGGGGGTCAGTCGTCCGTTGAAGAGCCGTTTCATCGTAAGGTGTTGCGGGTGTTCTGTGACAACGCTCTGCAGCTTAACGCCCCAAATTACTTTTTGAGGCTTACCGTTCACGATGATGTGCATTTCAACCGATACCGAACACGCTTCCGGAAAAACGGTGCAGTGCGTCGAGCTCGGGCTGCAAACCACTTCGGGATGGTTCAGCTCTTCGGAAAGCCGGTTCAGTTCCTCCGTTGAATTCGCGCCTAACAGGACCGAGCCGTGCGTATTGCCGTTCGGGAACATAATTTCGAAGTACAGGCGGTAGTAACGAAACTTCGTCTGTGTGGGAGCGATGAGATCCTGGACCGCCACAGCGCCTTCCGGCCGTCGCTTCATGGATTGGACGGAAAGTAATCGGAGGCCCCGCGTGATTACTTCGTATTCCGCTATCTCAGTTCCCAGGAAGCCTGCCAGTCCGTGCGCGGGCATGCCTTTCTTGTAATAAGCGTTTTCAATTTGCAGACCCATCAGCGGCCTGAGATCAACCGAATTTTGACCGCGCTCAAAGCCGTTGTAGGCGCGAAGCACATTGGGGAACGCCGTGGTGCGTCGATCGGGGCAGCGCAGAAGATAATTCGGGCTATGTGGAACAACCACAAATGAGCGGTGCTGGCTTGTACAAGATGCTGCCAACAGCAGCAACGTCACCACGCAGCCTATAAAATAGACACCACGTTTAAGTGGTGCTCTTGGCGTACAATGAAATTGGAGGAAGGATGGCGGCAAGCTCAGATACTCCCAATCCAAACACCATTGTTTGGTTTCAGAACCGGTTTATTCGTTTGGCCGAAGCGAACGTAAATATCCTCACGCATGCGTTGCACTACGGAACGGGCGTTTTCGAAGGCATTCGCGGCTATTTCGAAGAGAAACGTGAAGAGCTGTTCCTGGTTCGGGCGCCCGAACATTACGAGCGCTGGACACAGAACTGCGGTATTCTCCGCATTCACGTCCCGCAGTCTCCGCGAGAACTATGCGACATAACCGCGAAACTGTGCCGCCGAAATGAGTTTCGGTCTAACATTTATATCCGGCCGATTGCTTACAAGTCTTCGGTGCGTGTTGGCGTTCATGCCGATAATAACGATGCCTACGCGATTATCGCTTTGCCGGTTGGACGTTATTTCGGCGAAAAGAAGGGCGGCCTAAAAGCTGGGATTGTTTCCTGGCGCAGAGTCGACGACAACGCCATTCCGGGACGCGGCAAGATCTGCAACAGCGTGCTTGCGACCGATGAAGCACATCGCAACGGATACGATGAAGCCATTTTTCTGACCGACTCCGGACATGTCGCCGAGGGCGCAACCTGCAATCTTTTCATGGTGCGCAAAGGCAAGCTGGTCACGCCGCCGGTAACCGATAACATCTTAGAGGGCATTACGCGCGCAAGCGTCATGGATCTAGCTCGAAACGAGCTTGGTCAGGAAGTAGTGGAGCGCTCTATAGATCGCACCGAACTGTACACCTGTGAAGAGGTCTTCTTTACGGGCACAGCGGCAGAGATTGCGCCAATCGTAGAAATCGATCATAGGCGCATTGGAACCGGCGAGCCCGGACACATCACCGAAAAGATTGGTTCGCTCTATATGGCCGCAACACGAGGACATCTGGCCGCGTATCGGAATTGGCTCTGGCCTGTTTACAGCGGCGAGTTGATCGAAAAGACGGCGTAACTATCGAAAGCGTTGCAATCTCACACGACGGGTTGTGCGCAAAATTTGCATCGTCGCGCGGCAATTGGGATCTCGCTCAAACACTCGGGACAGTTCTTCGTTGTCGGATCAGGCGGAACTTCCCCGCGTTTCAAACGGGCCATCAGCGTATTCATGGGCAGAACGACAAAGTAATAAACCGCGATCCCGATCAGGATAAACGAGACTAGAGCATTGATGAAATCGCCGATTAGAAACTGGCTCGAGTTCACTGTAAACTTAATGCCGGAGAAATCGGGCTTACCCACGATTGCGGCTATCAGAGGCGTAATCAGATCTTTGACCAGCGCTGTTACGACTGCCCCAAATGCCGCGCCCATTACCACGGCAACAGCCAAGTCAACCACATTACCGCGCATCAAGAACTTTTTAAAACCCTTCATGTCGTAGCTTCCTTCCGTTTTTGTGCGGCCGGTCCATAAGGAATGCCCAATAGCGGCCTGGCCTATTTCCTGAACAATATCGCAACAGTATCGAATTGGGGATATGATGTGTTCACGTTTTGGCTGTCGGCGTCTAAATAGATGGAGGCTGTATTAGCAATGGTTCTTTTAAATAGACCTTTTAAGAGCGTTCCGCCGGAGCAGCAGGATGCTGCAATTGCTGCCCAGACCACTAGTCTCATGGTGGCAATCGCCGCGTTGTGGTTCTTTGTATCGCCCTGGGCATACGGGTTCTCGCTGCATGAAAGTGCCTGGAACTCGTGGATAGTGGGCGTCGAAACGCTCGCGCATGCGACCATCCGGCCTTTGTCACCGGCTCACACGGGCGGTTTTAGCAGAGTGAATGCGGTGCTTGCCATTTGGGTGTTCTTCTCGCCCTGGATCTACGGGTATGCAATAAATGGCCCACGCCTGACAAACAGCCTGGCGGTCGGGGTATTTATCTTTGCGCTCTCGCTAGTGTCCGCAAAGACGACATCGCGGCCTCATTTGCATCACGTCCATTAGCAAAAAAAGGGGCGAGGCATGCCATCGCCCCTACAAAGAGAGCGCCTGTCAATGCGCGGTTTCTCTGTTTTCGATCGCTTGCTGAGCCTGATTGGCAGTGGCCGCCCTGGCGGCTGCATCTAATTTTCGGAACGATTCCAGCTCGGCTTGTGCTTCCTGCCGTTGTCCCAAAGTGCGGTAGGCCTGCGCGAGTGAGAAATGAACAGTCGGGTCGTTCGGAGTTGCTTTTTCTGCTGATTTCAGGTCCGCAAGAGCCTCCTGATCACGATGTAACCGCAGTAAAAGGCGACCCCGGTCTAAGCGAGCCTCCGAAAGAGCCGGGCACATGGCCAAGGCTTTATCCACGTCTGCCAGCGCCTCTTCGGGCTTAATACTTTGCTGAACCAGCGTATCCCCAATCTTCCATTGCGCTCTGCAGTTATGCGGATCGTTGGAGAGTTCGGCCTGGAACTGCTCAGTCGCATTGTCCCACTGCGAAAGACTCCAGTACAGATCCCCGAGCTTGTAGTGCACTCCTGGTTGGCGCGGTGCGACTTCGATGGCCTTCTTGTACTCGATAATCGCGCCATCATAGTTTTTCATGCTCTCCATGATCTCGCCGGATACTTCGTGCGCCCATACCGAGTTTGGGTCAATTGCATTCATTTTGGCGAGGGCCTGCTGTGCCAGTTGCGTGTAAACTTTTCCGAGCAAGTACAAGATGTGTTGATCGTTCGGTTCGCGCTTGGAGAGCTGTTGCAGATGGACTGCGGCAGCTTCAAAATCCCCCAGCTTCGTCAAATCATTCGCCAGAAACAGCTCAATATTATTGTCATGCGGATGGGACCGCAGCGTAGATTCGAGCACGGGCCGGGCAGCCGCGAAATCGCCCGCTTCAAAGAGCGACATGCCGAGAAGCGCCGAGGCAGATGTCATGCGAGAGTCCAACTCCAAACCCTTCTTCAATACGGCGGCGGCTTTTCCGTATTGGCGTTGTTTGAAATAGATCGCACCCAGGTTGTTGTAAGCCGGGGCAAGGTCCGGAGCAATGTGCAGAATGGATTCGTATTTCGCGGCTGCTTGCGCTAAATCGCCCCGGCTTTCCGCGGCTTTCGCTTCGCTGTAAAGTTGTTGTACTTGCGAATCGTCCGCAGCCGATGCGAAGTGTGCGAACGGAAGAAAGGTCAGCGCCAGAAAGAACCTTGTTATCGCTTTAGAGGCTAATCCGGCAAACATGACGGTACCTTAACACAGCCAATTAAGTGAACATTTGACGCTGGCATGCGCGCTCTACACGCACGTATCCACTTTCACCTTGGGCAGCGATACCGAGAAAACGGATCCCTTCCCAAGCTCGCTGTTTACGCCCAGAGTTCCAGTGTGTTGCTGCACAATCCACTGCGCCATAGAGAGGCCCAGCCCGGTACCACCCATTTCGCGAGATCTGACTTTGTCGGCTCTCCAGAAACGATCAAAGATCAGCGGCAGATCATCCTTTGCGATACCGATTCCGGTGTCGCTCACCGCGATCACAGCCGTGTCCACTTCATAACGTAGTTGAACCGAGATATTTCCGCCCGGCGGTGTGTATTTGACGGCATTGTCAATCAGAATGAGGAATAAACGGCGAAGAGAATTCTCGTCGCCTTTAACTTCCACCGCGGCTGCCGGGAGTTCAAATGAGAACGTAATCTGCCGGGTTTCGGCAAGCGTCCGCGCTTCGTCCTGAAGATCCGACAACAGCGATGTAAGGTTAACGATGCCCGGTTCGAAAGCGGCTGCGACCGCGTCCGCACGCGCCAAGAACAACAGATTGTTCACTAACTGCGTGGTGCGTTTCGTCTCGCGCAGGATCTTTTGTATAGCTTCCACCAGGTCCTCCCGGCTTCGATTACGGCGCAGCGAGAACTCGGCGGCGGTTTGGATGAGCGCGAGAGGCGCCCGGAGCTCGTGGGAAGCATCTGCAGTGAACTGCCGTATGCGGATGAAAGAAGATTCGATGCGATCTAGCATCTGGTTGAGAGTCTGCGAAAGACGCTGAAGTTCGTCCTTCGCTGACGGCACAGCCAGACGTGCCGAGAGATTATTCGCCGATATAGCGCGGGCATCCACGATGATCCGATCGACCGGATCGAGCGCGCGGCGGCTCATCCAATAGCCGCCGAAGGTAGCGAGCACAAGCAGAATGGGCAAAGAACGCCAAAGCAATTTTTCGAAATGATGTAGCGCTCGATTGTAGGAATCCAATGGCTCCGCCACTTCAATGGTGAAATCTTTCCCGCGTACCTGGACCTGCTGAAGAGCGAGGCGAAAGGCGGAGTGCCGGCGGCCCTCATTCCAGAATCGAACACCGGCATTCGCATCCGGCGGCATTTGCAGGCCCAGATGCTGGGTTGCGAGTCTTGCGGATTGGTAAACGAGCTTTTGATGGGCGTCGTAGATACGGTAGAGCCCTCCACCGACTGCAAGATCAGAGCTCTCCTCCAGTTCTTCATTTAGTTCGGCCGGACTCATTCCGCTCTGTGCGTCAAGAAACTGCTGCACGCCCGGAATGCGCTGCCGCAGAACATCGTCAATAGCGTGATAAATGCTAGCTCGCACCGCGAACCAACTCCCAATTGCGACGAGGGCAAGAATGGCCGCCAGGCCAACGAAATACCAGATCGCCAGCTTGAAACCTATGGAGGTAAGGCGCGTCATCCACTCTCCCGCAAGCTGTATCCGATTCCCCGTTCTGTCCGGATCAGCTTTCTGGAATCCGGCGGATCGACCTTAGCTCGCAGAAAGCGAATGAAGACCTCCAGATTATTGCTGTTGATTTCGCGCTCACCCCATACAAAATCGACCAGCCTGCCGCGTGTAACCACACGGCCCGCCGATTTCATCAGACATTCGAGAATCGCGAATTCGGTTCGTGTGAGACTTAGGAGCGTGCCGCCGCGCCGCACTTCTCTAGTTTCCAGATCCATAGTAAGATCGGCAAATCTCAGGCGTGTAGCATCCCGTTTGTCCGGCGATCTGGTACGCGCCCGCAGCCGGGCCAGCAGGACCTCAAATGAAAATGGCTTGGTCAGATAGTCGTCGGCGCCCGCATCCAGGCCCCGCACGACGTCTTCCGGGGCATCGCGGGCAGTGAGCAGCAAGATCGGCGTTCGGACAGACTCGAGACGTAGGCGCTTCGTAATCTGAAGGCCGTCAACGTTAGGCAACATCACATCCAGGACGATAATGTCGAAGGCTGAAGATTCGGCGGCGCGCAATCCACAAGAACCGTTGAAGCAGACCGTAACCGCATTGTTCTCTTCTTCGAGCCCGCGGCGAAGATATCCGGCCAGTTCCCGGTCGTCTTCGACCAATAAAATTCTCATTCAGATCGCTACCGAGATGTAAGCCTTAAAAATTAAGATTTCGTGAAACGCCTCAGCCACTGCACTCACAGATTCGATATAATTCCTCGACCAAAGAGGAAGGCTAACGCAGGATGAGCAAACGGATCGCATACTGTGCCGACGGCACCTGGGATACATCGGAAAAACACACAAACGTCTACAAACTTTACAAGTCATTGCTAGTTAACTCGGAGCAGATGCCATTCTATGATGATGGCGTCGGTGCCACGGGACTGCCGCTTCAACGACTGGTTGGCGGGGCATTTGGAACGGGCTTGTGGCAAAAAATTAAGGACGGCTATACACGAATCTCGCACGTCTACGAACAAGACGATCCTCTATATATTTTCGGCTTCAGCCGGGGCGCTTATACGGCGCGAAGCTTGGCGGGCATGATCGCCGCTTGCGGCCTTCCTACAAAAAATTTCACCGACGACCTTGTAGAAACCGCTTTCGACGCCTATCGCGACAAAAATAATCGAGCCCAAATTTTGGGAAAACTGAAGGATTGCGCTATGTACAATCCCAAGATCACAATGATCGGAGTCTGGGAGACAGTCGGCGCGCTAGGGATTCCTTCGGTTCTCGGCAAAGTGGATCCGCTTCTTTACGGCTTTCTCGACACGTCGCTCAATCCGAACGTGCTGAATGCTTATCATGCTTTAGCGATCGATGAAAGGCGTTTTGAATTTCCGGCCACCCTCTGGACTTCCCCACCGGTCCCCGGTCAAACTGTTGAGCAAGTTTGGTTTTGTGGCGTGCACAGCGATGTAGGAGGCGGGGAGCCGGATGATGTGGAGGGCGCCACCGCGTTGTCGGACATTAGTCTTGGCTGGATGATGAGCAAGGCCGGCGCGCTCGGGCTGCAATTCGATCCGGCGGTTCAAAAAACATTCACGCTTCCGCTCGATGCAAAATATGC
>DAISJE010000072.1:0-12680 GCA_036821665.1 Bryobacteraceae bacterium
GTCCGACGAAATGATGGAGTATAAATCTCCGCAATCGTTGGGTGGCTCGCCCGTCAGCATCTTTCTATATGTCGAAGACGTCGATTCGGTTTTCAACAAGGCCGTCCAAGCTGGAGCGAAAGGCGACATGCCTCCGGCCGACATGTTCTGGGGCGATCGCTACGGTAAGCTCACCGATCCATTCGGCCATTCGTGGGGAATCGCCACTCACATCGAAGATGTCGCTCCCGCGGAAATGGAGAAGCGCGCCAAAGAGGCGATGGCGCAGATGTCGCGTCCGGCTGGACAGGCCGGCTGAGGAGATACTTGTGCTCGATTGGAACGAATATCAAAAAGAACTTACGAGCCGGATTGCAGCGATTGGTAAGGTGAGTCCCGATATTGTTCGGGGATACCGCACGCTGGCCGAGGCTGGTCAAAAAACCGGGAAGCTGGATGCCAAGACGCGCGAATTAATCTCGCTGGCCGTAGCTGTGACCACGCGCTGCGACGGATGCATCACGTTTCACACCGAAGCCGCGCTGAAGCATGGGGCGACACGGGAAGAGATCGTCGAAGCACTCGGCGTCGCCATTGATTTAAACGCCGGCGCGGCTCTCGTATTCTCAGCCAGAGTGTTAGACGCGGTCGAAGCAAAATCCGGGAAACAGGTTCCGGAGATGGTGACTAGCGGATCGAGTCTATAGCGAGGCAAAACGGGGGACAGCAACGAATTTCCGCCTCGTGCTTGATTCTGCGTCCGGACATTTGGATGCGAAAATTCGAAGCCAGTCCCTGTTTTGCGACCTGTATGATGTCCAGATGCAATCGGACAATCTAACCAGGGCTCTATTGATCGTTGCAGTCGTATTACTCGGTGCGAATCTGGTTCGCTCATTCGTCTATCCGCCTTCGGCGCATGCACAACCGGCCGTCGCGGGCTACGCGGTCTATGTCGAACCGGGCGTAAGAATGCTTCGCGCCCCGGACGGAAGTAAGCAGTTATTAGGGAAGGTGTTCATCGATCTCAATAACGGGAATGTCTGGGGCTATCCAACGTTCACAGAGCAACCGTACCCAGTGGATGTTATGGCCACAAAGCCGCCGACCTCGCGGCCGTTTCTTCTGGGTAAGTTCGATCTGAGCGCTATGACGGCACAACAATAGCAGCGCCCGCATTTGTTTCCATTGACAAGCACCGAAACTAGGTACATGCTTTGGGAAAGGGGTTTTTATGCGCTCCTCGCGCGTGCTTCTTCCGGGCGCCGTGCTCCTGCTGGCTTCCCTTGTCCCCGGGCAATCCGTCATTTCGGTTCATTCGGGACTGATTAACTATTTCGAAGGCGATGTCTTCGTCGATAATCAGCCGCTTCAAAATAAGTTCGGCACATTCACGAGCATCAAGGAAGGCTCGACGCTGCGTACCGAGCAAGGACGCGCCGAGATCCTGCTGACTCCCGGCGTCTTTCTTCGCCTCGACGAAAATAGCGCGATCAAGATGACATCCGTGGCATTGAGCGATACTCGCGTCGAGTTCGTGAAGGGATCGGCGATTCTCGATTCGACCGAAGCTCAGCCGGGGAACTCGCCGGCCGTTCTTTATTGGGCGTGTGAGGTCCGTTTCTCAAAACCGGGAGTGTATCGTTTCGATTCCGAACCCGCGCCGCTGTTGGAGGTATACAGCGGCGAAGCTCAGGTGAAACACGACAACGGATCGTCGGTCGTCGGCACGGATAAAGAGTTCTTTTTTATGGCGGCGACCGAAACAGATAAATATGGCGACGGTAACTTTGATTCGTTTTATGACTGGGCGAAGAATCGGAGCGACTTGATTACGGCCGATAATCAATCCGCCAAGAATACTGGCGATCCGGGAAATATGGACAACGGGCAGGGATTCCCCTTGGGTCCTGGTTTAAATCCAGGGGGGCTGAATCCCGGCGGGTTGGATCCAAACGCTCCGGTTTATGGCGGTGTTCCCGGTTATGGCCTCGGCGCTCCTATTTATGGCTCGACCGCGGATTTGTTTTTTGGGGGCGGCCCGTTCAACCCGTATGGGCCGTTTGGAATTGGTCCTTATCCATCCGCCATTTGGTTAGTTGTGCCTCGCTACCGCCGTGTGCATTCAAGCTGGCCGAAGCGGCCCGTTTCTTCTCATTGGGCTCCGAACCGTATTGCTATTCCACCGGTTCATGCGGGGATCCCGCGTTACACACCATACCGGTCGACCTATACGTCTGGCGTTGTAGTGCGCCGGTATGTTCCTGCGACTCCAGCCCCATCGCGCCCCGCCACAGTTATGCCGCACATGAGTGCACGGCCCATGATGGCGCCCCATCCGACTGGGCATCGATAGCTTATTGCGCTGGAGCGTAATAGCCCGGCCGCCAGCGTGCCTTCAATACAGGAAGGCCGTTGGGCTGATCCAGTTTTACCTCAACCTTGCGGAACTTTCCGTTGCGATCGTGGTTTGCCGGATAATAAGCCAGCACGTATTGATTGCGCAACTCGATACCAATACGCGTGGCAACTGCGGGTAAGTCTTTTGCGATGGACGCCGCAAATGCCCGGCCGCCGGTTTGTTGTGCCAGTTCGGAGAGCAGATGCGGTCCGGAAAGTTCAGCGGCGGTGAGGCCAAAAAAGTCGAATGGCTCAAACACGCCCATTGCATAAATCTGTACGTCCGCTTCGCGGACCAGATCTTTGACCTCGGTGGCCGTATAGCGGCTATTATTGTCGCCTCCGTCCGAGACAATCAGAAGCGCCTTACGCGGGTTCCTGGCTTTCTTCATCTCGCTTATTCCCAGATGGACCGCATCCAGCAGGGCGGTAAGTCCCTGGGGCTCCACAGAGGCCAGCTTCGATTGAAGCTCATCGGTATTCTTCGTAAACGGAACCGCAACTTCGGCGCGATCGCTGAAGTCGATCAGAAATACTTCATCCTGCGCATTCATGGTTTTCAAAAATTGACCGACGGCCTGGCGCGAGGTTTCGATCTTCGCTCCCATGCTGCCGCTGGTATCTACCAGCAGCCCGACAGAGAGTGGCGCATCTTCATCGGAGAATTGTTTGACCTGCTGCTCTTTCCCATCTTCCAGGACCCGGAAATCCTGTTTGCCTAACCCCAGGACGAAACGGTTCATTGTGTCCGTAACAGTGACCGGTATAACCACCAGCGTGGTATCGACGCGGATGTTGACCGCTGTCCCAGGGCTTTGAGGTCGCGCAACGCATGCGCAGGCAGAACAAATGAACGCTATTAGTAATGCTCGGCGCACAACCTCACGCTCCGGCGAGCACGAGTCTACCATAGAGAAATTAACCTGTGAAAATCACAAAAATCGAGACGATCCGCATTGCCGAATTCCCGCAATTGTTGTGGGTGCAGGTCCATACAGACGAGGGTTTGAAAGGACTCGGAGAAACATTTTTCAACGCGAGTTCGGTAGAGGCATATCTTCACGACGACGTTGCACCGCGCCTGATCGGACGGGACGCGCTGGCGCTGGACGCTATCGCGCGCGACCTGGTCGACTATTTAGGATTCCGATCGACCGGTGTTGAGGTGCGCGCCGCATCGGCAATCGACATCGCGCTTTGGGACCTCTTCGGCAAGTCCGCCGGGAAACCCATCGTTCAAATGCTCGGCGGATGGACGCGGGACCGGGTTCGTACTTACAACACGTGCGCTGGAGCCCAATATATGAGGAAAGCGGAGACGCAATCGAGTGGAAACTGGGGCATCGGCAACGGAGTTTCGTCCTCTATCACGGGGTTCAACGACTTGAATGATTTCCTGACGCGGGCGGACGAGCTGGCGGAATCGCTGCTTTCAGAAGGCATCACGGCGATGAAGATCTGGCCGTTCGATAAGGCTGCGGAAAAAACGCATGGCCAATACATTTCGAACGAAGATCTTAAAAACGCGCTTGAGCCGTTCGAGAAGATTCGCGCACGCGTCGGAGATCGCATGGACATCATGGTGGAATTTCATTCGCTCTGGCAGCTCATACCCGCAATGAAGATCGCCAAAGCGCTCACACCATTTGAAACCTTCTGGCACGAAGATCCTATTAAGATGAATAGCCTCGCCAGTCTGAAGCGGTATGCGGAAGTCTCGCCGGCTCCGATTTGCGCATCCGAAACGCTTGGCAGCCGCTGGGCGTTTCGCGATTTGCTCGAAACCGAGGCCGCCGGGATCGTCATGTTCGATCTGTCCTGGTGCGGCGGGCTTTCGGAAGCGCGAAAGATTGCCTCCATGGCCGAGGCCTGGCATCTGCCGGTAGCGCCCCACGACTGCACCGGGCCGGTGGTCTTTACGGCATCGACGCACCTGGCATTAAATGCGACGAATGCGCTGCTGCAAGAATCGGTTCGGGGCTTCTATAAAGGTTGGTATCGCGATGTTATGACCGCACTTCCGAAGATAGAGAACGGTTTTGTTACCGTTCCAGACGGACCGGGGCTCGGCTGCGAGTTGCTGCCGGATATTGATAAGCGCTTTTCGGTGTTGCGGAGAAGTTCGGGGGCGTAAGGGCTACTTTCGAGAAGGCAGATGCTGTTGGCTGCTCGGACTTCTCGGTGCGCTGTTCCGAGAAAACCGATTCAGTGGTTCGCTCGGCAAAAGAACGTTCGCTTTGATGAGAGCGTCTAGCGCTTCCGGAGATGTGAGAGCAGATTTGTCGTGCGGATTAGCACATCACCGTGCAGCGAGGACTTTGGGATTACGAAGAAGCAGTTCTTGTTTGTCAGAATCAGGAATGCCCTTGACGTCTCATGTAATCCATACAAGACGTTCCACGCAAGCTCAACGTCGGTTCCCCTTGTGGAACGTTTGATACCGCTCGCGTCAATCTTGTATCGGGCGACCGCGAGCCCTTCTGGGTTCAGATTAGCCTTCCTAACCTGGAGCGCAGGTAGCAAGAAAGGAAGCGTAAGCCAAGCCAGGCCGATCATAAGCCACGGAACAGGGATGGCGTGTCCTTGGAGATGTTCTGCCAAACACCCGAGCAGCATCAGAGAACCAACGCCGAAAAGGAGCCAAGTCCCCAACTTGCGGAGCTGCCAAGCGAAAAGAGCTTGCCGAAGATCAGAAGTACTTAACTGAATCTCAAACTCAACAGTTCCGGCTTCGATCTCAGGCATCTTGCGACCGGGCACCGTTACCCAGTCTCTCTCGATTGAATCTTATGCCTCAATATGCGTCAATTCAGATTAGCCTTACGAACTCGGGTTCTCGGAAACCTGGCTGGGTAAACGCTTTGTCTGGCTGCTTCTCGGGCGCGCCCTTCCGAGATGGTTGAATTCTAAAAGACGGGCAATACGCCCGGCGAGGGGCCAGTCGCCTCTGCCCAGCAATGAATGCCGGCCCTGCTGAATTGAAGGTTCGGCCCGAGCGGGCAGTGAACTGCCCGCCAGCACGATAAATCGTGCACCACCGGCGCCATCATAAGAGTGCGATCTTGAAGTGTGGCCATTTCCGAGACAATAGAACGGTATTTGGAGGACTCATCGGGATTTCGCGGTGACGCCGACCAAGTCTTTGTTCCGGCAACTGTCGAGGAAGTGCGCGGACTCATCGCTAAGTGCTCCCGTGAAAAAACTCCGATTACTATAGCTGGCGCCGGCACCGGACTTACCGGCGCTCGCGTTCCGTTGGGTGGCGTGGTTCTGTCGCTCGAGCGGTTTAACGAAATTGAGATCGATCGCGGACGAGCCCGCTGCGGAACAGGCGTGCTGCTCCGGGACCTCCAGAATGCGGCGGCCCGCACGAAACAGTTTTTTGGCCCAAATCCCACCGAAGATTCCGCTTCAATCGGGGGAATCATCAGCACAAACGCGGGCGGCGCACGCAGTTTTCATTATGGTTCTGTGCGGAGGCACGTTCTTGCTCTTGAAGTGACCTTTATGGATGGCAAAACGCTCTGGCTCGAGCGGGGGCAGTTGCTAGATTTCCCGGTCCGCCCGGTCCACATGCCCGAGACTACAAAGAATTCGGCCGGATACTATCTTCCGCGGCAAGTGGAGTGGGTGGACCTATTGTCCGGGAGCGAGGGGACCCTCGGTGTTATTACTCGCGCGGAAGTTGAGCTACTGCCCATGCCAGCCGCTATTCTGAGCGCGGTAATTTTCTTTCCTTCCGACGCCGCTGCTTTGGAAGCTGTCGAAGCGTGGCGGAGTATTTCCGAACTACGGTTGCTGGAATTCCTGGATCGCCCCGCGCTTGATTTCGTTCGGCCGAAGTATCCGGGTATTCCGGAAGATGCTCAAGCTGCGCTCATGATTGAACAGAACCTCGCATCGGAGGAAGATGCCGAGGTCGATCGCTGGGTACAGCGTCTCAATGACCAAAGCGCCTTCAGTGAGACGTCCTGGTTCGGCTTTCGAACGGCCGATCACGAACGCTTCCGAGAGTTTCGACATACGCTTGCCGCCACGGTAACCGACACAGCGCGGCGGCGAGGCTTTCCCAAGTTCAGTACCGATTACGCCGTTCCCTTCCGATTTCATCGCGAGCTCTACGCACGCTACAAGCAGCGATGCGATGAAGTTTTCCCCGGGGCGTTCACAATTTTCGGGCACGCCGGCGATGCCAACAATCACATCAATCTGCTTCCTTCTACCAGGGAGCAGGCCAAACGCGGCGAGGAGTTGATGTATGAGTTCGCGGAGTATGTTGTTTCCCTCGGCGGAACGGTTGCGGCCGAACACGGTATCGGGAAAACGAAGAAAGATCTATTGAAACTGATGTACGCCGCGGACGAGATCGAAGCTATGAAAGACGTTAAACGCCGGCTCGATCCGCAATGGCTGCTGGGCCGGAATACGATCTTAGAGTTTTCTGCCCCGTAATAGAAGCGTCACAACCTACCGCATTCCACGATGCAAGCGCGGCGCCGATTACATATCAACCGCCGCCGACAAACTCGACGATTTCAATTTGCGAGCCGTCCGCAACCGCAGTGTTTTCCCAATCTCGTTTGCGAACGATTGCTTTGTTTAATTCAATGGCTACGCGGTCCAAGGCGACGTCCAGCGAACGCAAGAGTCCCGCGACCGACTGGTCCGGCGCTAATTCTCTGTGTTCACCGTTTATCAGGACACGAATTGTGTGCTGAGCCAAGTTCGATTCGCTCCTGCCGTCATTATAGAAAGGTTGCGGTTGCTACTCTGGTAACAAAGGGTCATGCCTGCCACTTACGCGCAAACTTGGTTTCCGGTTCTTATCCAGATTCTGATTGCAATTGCCGTAGCGGGCGCCATGATTGGATTGTCGGCACTGCTGGGCCGGCGCGTTCGCGATGCCGTCAAATCGACTCCGTATGAATCGGGGATGCAACCTGTCGGCAATGCCCGTGAGCGCCTATCGGTAAAGTTTTACCTGGTAGCGATGGTTTTCATCCTATTTGATATCGAGGCTATCTTCCTTTATCCGTGGGCGGTCATTTACCGGCAACTAAAACTTTTTGCATTTTTTGAAATGCTGCTTTTTATTGTGCTGGTTCTGTGCGGCTTCTTTTACATATGGAAAAAGGGCGTGTTGAATTGGTCCATCGACGAGGAGCGAAAGGCGCAAATTGAGGAGCGGAAGCATGCTGCCTGAGATTCTCGCTGAAAATCCAACCGCGATCGCAATCAGCCAACAGTACCCCGAGGCGATAGTGGATGCCAAGAAAGAGCCGGATCGAACAGTTCTTTATATCGATCCAGAGCAAATTCTTACAGTCTGCCGTTTTCTCAGAGACAACGCGTTTGAACGGTTAGCCGGAATAACCGGCGTCGACTGGTGGCCGCGAAATCCCCGCTTCGAAGTTGTTTATCTTCTGCATTCGTACCGTGAAAACACCAGATTGCGGCTTATGGCAAGGCTGGCGGAAGGGCAGGAGATCGATTCCGTCTGCTCGGTGTGGCGCGGCGCGAACTGGTATGAACGAGAGGTTTTCGATATGTTCGGCATCATGTTCCGCAATCACCCGAACCTGGAACGCATTATGATGCCTGCCGATTGGGAAGGCTATCCATTGCGCAAAGACTATCCGGTTCACGGATACAAGTACTCCTATCAGGATGAATAGAAATTCGGACAACGCGCATTCATGAGAGAAGGCTACGATCACGTCGCATCGCTCGATCCAGAGCATGAGCTGGCAATAGAAGATCCATCGGGGCTTCAATTTTCGGGCGACGGGAGTTCACGCGCGCGAAAAATGACGCTGAACATGGGCCCGCAGCACCCATCTACACACGGCGTGCTTCGGGTAGTGCTGGAGCTCGATGGCGAAACGATCATCAGCGCGCGTCCCGAAATCGGTTATCTTCACACGGGTATCGAGAAAGAGTGCGAGGTCAAAAAGTATCAGCAGGTTGTTACCTTAACCGATCGCGTTGACTACCTTTCGAATCTGAACAATAACCTGTGCTATGCACTGGCGGTGGAGCGGCTGCTCGGGCTGGAAATTCCACCATTCGCCCAATGGATGCGGGTGATGCTGTGTGAACTGCAGCGCCTTTCCAGTCACCTGGTGTGGCTGGGAACTCACGCGATGGATGTCGGCGCGATGACGCCGTATTTCTATACGTTCCGGGAACGAGAAGAGATCCTCAAGGTATTCGAGATGTTCTCCGGCCAGCGCATGATGACGAGCTATATCCGTCCAGGCGGTCTGGCGCTGGAGCCACCGCGCGGCTGGCACAAGGCGGTGACCAGGGTAACGGATCAACTGGCGCGCGGAATTGAAGAGTATGCAGAACTGCTGACCACAAATCCCATTTGGATGAACCGCACGCGCGGAGTCGGCGCGATACCGGTCGACATCATGATCGACCTGGGCGTGACTGGTCCTATGCTGCGAGCTGCCGGTGTTAAGACCGATGCCCGTAAGGATTCGCCGCATAGCAGCTACGACAAATTCGATTTTGAAGTACCTACACGTACCGCCAACGATGTTTTCGCACGGTATGAGGTGCGGATGGAAGAGATGCGTCAGAGTGTGCGGATCGTACGGCAGGCTCTCGACGGGATGCCCTCCGGACCCTGGCAAGCGGATGCGCCGCATGTATTACTGCCCGACCGCGAAAAGCTGAAGACGCAGATGGAGGCGCTCATCTATCACTTCAAGATCGTGACCGAAGGCTATCGTGTGCCGGCGGGATCGGTTTACCAAGTCGTCGAGTCGCCGCGCGGCGAATTGGGATATTACGTGGTGAGTGACGGCACGGCGAAGCCGCACCGGGTGTTTATGCGAACGCCCAGCTTCGGTAATCTGCAAGCGCTAGGAGCGATGTTGGAAGGCACTCTGCTGGCCGATGCTGTGGCAATCATGGCGAGCATGGACTTTGTACTGGGCGATACAGACCGTTAAGATATGACCTTTTCACCCGCGCTCGAAGCGCGATTTGCCAAGCTGCTGAATAGTTATCCGCCGGGACGAACACGCTCCGCGGTGGTTCCCATGCTGCTCTATGGGCAGGATGAATTGGGATATGTATCGCAGGAACTGGTGGAAGAAGTAGCTCGCCGTTGCGGTGTCACGACCCTGCAGGTGGATGAAGTCATCGGCTACTATTCCATGCTGCATCGCAAGCCTCTGGGGAAATACCACGTGCAAGTATGCACGAACATCGCTTGCCAGACGGTGGGCGGCGAGGAACTGTATGAGCATGCGTGCCGGACGCTTCGGCTTGGAAATCGGGATACGACAGAAGACGGCCTGATATCTATCGAAGAAGTGGAGTGCATGGGCGCTTGTTCCTGGGCTCCCGCGATCCAGATCAACTACGATTTCCATCATTTTGTGACACCCGAGCGCTTCGATCGTCTGATGCAGGCGCTGCGCGACGGAACGTACGGACAGAAAGCGTCCTGATATCACTTATGCGCTATAACGAATCGAGCCCGCTGGAAGTAAGAGTCATATCGCAGCGATTCGACTTACCGAATTCGACCTCAATCGACACCTATCTGGCCAACGAAGGATACGTGGCGGTTCAGAAGGCTCTGGGCATGACGCCTGAGGCGATTATCGAAGAGCTGAAAGCGTCTTCTCTTCGCGGCCGTGGAGGCGCGGGATTTCCGACCGGCATGAAATGGAGCTTCGTGCCGCGGAATACCGGCAAGCCGACTTATATCATCTGCAATTCGGATGAAAGCGAGCCGGGCACTTGCAAAGACCGGCTGCTGATGGAAAACGATCCGCACCAGCTTATCGAAGGCATGCTGATCGCGGGTTGGACCATCAAATCGAATAAGGGCTACATATTTATACGCGGCGAATATCGTTACCTCATCGATATTGTCGACAAGGCGATTGCCGAAGCGTACGAGCGCGGCTATCTCGGCAAGAATATTCTCGGTTCGGGTTGGGACTTTGATCTATACACGCACACAGGCGCCGGCGCTTATGAGTGTGGTGAAGAATCGGCGCTGCTGGAATCGCTTGAGGGTAAACGCGGCGTACCGCGGCTGAAGCCGCCCTTTCCCGCGGTGGTGGGGGCGTTTCAGTGTCCAACCATTTTGAACAATTGCGAGACCTTCTCCTCCGTGCCTGTTATCTTTCGAAACGGCGGAAGCTGGTATGCCTCACTCGGGACGCCGAGAAACGGCGGCACGCGCCTCATGTGCATCTCCGGTCATGTAAACCGGCCAGGTGTTTATGAGTTGCCGATGGGCTTTCCGCTGATGCGCCTGATCAATGAAGTGTGCGGGGGCATGAGGAACGGAAAAAAATTGAAAGCTGTTATTCCCGGCGGCTCATCCTCGCCCGTGTTGAAGGCCGAAGAATGCGACATTCCGCTGGACTTCGATTCTCTTGCGAAGGCGAAGACGATGGCCGGGTCGGGCGGACTGGTGGTACTCGACGAAGACACCGATATTGTTGCGGTCGCGCTTCGGACGATTAAGTTCTACGCGCATGAAAGCTGCGGGTGGTGCATTCCCTGCCGCGAAGGCACGAACTGGCTGAAGAGGATCCTTACCCGCTATCACGAGGGCGGGGGTACGCAGAAGGACATCGATCTTATTGCCGAGCTGTCAGCCAATATGCTGGGCCGGACGTTTTGCGCGCTGGGCGACGCCGCCGCTATGCCTACCGCCGCATTTGTGGCCAAATTCCGCGACGAGTTCGAAGTGTACTTGCAGAAGTCGCGCGCCGCTGTCCCGGAGTTAACGGCGGTTTAGAACCAAATTTCGACTTATGGCTGATTTAGTTCATTTCACCATCGACGGCCATGCACTGGAGGCTCCCGCTGGGACACTGCTCATTAACGCAGCTAAGCAAGCGGGAATTGCTATACCGGCCTTTTGTTATTACGACGGATTATCGCTGCAGGCCGCGTGCCGCATGTGCCTGGTGGAAGTAGAGAAAACCCCAAAACTGCAGGTTGCCTGCACGCTGCCCGTCGCGGAGGGCATGGTTGTGCACACAGATACACCGCAAGTGCATCAGTCGCGCAAATCCATGGTGGAGTTCCTGCTGACGAATCATCCACTCGATTGTCCGGTTTGCGACAAGGGCGGCGAATGCGAACTGCAGGACATGACGTTTCGCTACGGGGCGGGGGAGAGCCGCTTTCTCGAAACCAAGATTCACGTCGATGAGAAGCAGTGGTCGCCGGTGGTTTATTACGATGCTCCACGCTGCATCCTCTGTTATCGCTGTGTGCGGATCTGCGGAGAGGGATTAGGCGTCGGCGCGCTGGGAATTGCTAACCGCGGCGCAACGTCGGAGATTGTTCCCAATCAAGGCGATCATCTGGAATGCGACGAATGCGGCGCCTGCATCGATATCTGTCCCGTCGGCGCGCTGACATCGGGTCCGTACCGGTACAAAACGCGACCCTGGGAGATGGAGCATGTGGGCACCATCTGCACGCATTGCTCAAACGGTTGTAAAACCACCCTCGGCGTCCGAAATGGCGAAATCATACGCGCCAACAATCGGGACCACTCCGGTGTAAATGGAGAATTTCTCTGCATCAAAGGGCGCTATGCGTTTGACTTCAATCAAAGCCCAGAGCGCTTGACTACGCCGCTGGTGCGGACCAATGGCGAGTTGAAACCTACTTCGTGGGCGATCGCGCTTGCGAGGGCCGGGAAAAAACTCAGCGAAGTAAAGGCGCGCAACGGTAAGTTCGGAATCATCGGGTCAAACCACACCACGAACGAAGAAAATTATCTACTCCAGAAATTTGCACGGCAGGTACTGGGGACTTCAAATATCGATCATCACCGGACCGGTGATGTCGCGTCATTACTCGATGCTTTAAACGGTCGAGCCAATGCGCTTGCAACGACGGCGGACGTTTACAGTACCAAGGCAGCGCTTGTAGTGGATGCAGATCTTGCACAAGAGCACCCGCTGCTTGCGTTTCAACTGCGAGCCAACTGGCGGCACCACCAGGCCCGCGTTTACACTGTCACTCCCGGTCCGGTCCGCGAAGATAATTACGGAACGGGTGTGCGCGCCAAACCCGGCGGTGAATTTGAAGCGCTTGAGACGCTGCGAGAACAGTTGGCCGCCGAACCCGAGCTTGTGCTCTTGTTTGGTGCGGCAATAAAGGGCGAACGCATCCGTAAGCTGGTGGCATTTGGCGATTCGCTCGGGATCCCGGTGAAATATGTCTGCCTGGTCGATTACTCCAATTCGCGCGGTGCATCGGATATGGGGCTGTTGCCGGATCTGCTGCCTGGTTACCAGCCCGTG